>NZ_JBEXTZ010000171.1:0-9714 GCF_040614195.1 Amycolatopsis sp. NPDC006125 | reverse complement strand
CAGGAACACCGCGACGCTGGCCAGCAGCGCGCCGGCGAACCCGAACCAGATGAACCCGTAGAGGCCGTCGATCCCGAGCACCACGACCGCGAACAGGACCGCACCGGAGGGGCAGCGCCGGCGCCATCCCCACAACGGCACCACGCCGCCCCGCCCATCCCAACTACCAGTGAAGGAGCTGTGATCACGATGGGGGTGATAACAGGGAGCGCACTCCACGTGTGGTGAGCTTCGCGCGTGAACGAGGCGACGGCAGAGCTCGACGTGCTGGCGGGTCTCTTCGGGGCGCAGCCGGATCCGTCCATCCCGGTGCCGCTGGTCACCGGCGGTGTGGCGCTCCTGCTGGTGTTGTCCGGCGCGCCCTGGCGGATGGCCCGCAACGTGATCACCATCGTCCACGAAGCGGGCCACGCGTTGATCGCGGTGCTGGCCGGGCGCCGGTTGCAGGGCATCAAGCTGCACTCGGACACCTCGGGCGTCACGGTTTCGCGGGGCAAGCCCGAGGGGCCGGGCATGGTCCTGACCGCGCTCGCGGGCTACCCGGCCCCCGGGATCCTCGGCCTGGCCTTCGCGAGCCTGCTGGCCGCGGGACGCATCACGGTGCTGCTCGCGCTCGCCGCATTGCTGCTGCTCGGCGTGCTGGTCATGGTCCGCAACGCGTATGGCGTGCTGTCCGTGGTGCTCACGGCCGCCGGGCTGGCGGTGGTCGCGCTCGTCGCCGGGCCGCAGGTCCAGGCGTGGTTCATCTACCTGATCACCTGGTTCCTGCTGTTCGGCGGGCTCCGGCCGGTCATCGAGCTGCAGATCAAACGACGGCGCGGCGCGGCGCGGGACTCCGACGCCGACCAGCTCGCCCGGCTGACCGGTGTGCCGGCGGCGCTGTGGATGCTCATGCTCGGCGTGCTCGCGGTCACTTGTCTCTTCGTCGGCGGCGCGTGGCTGCTGGAACCCGCGCTGCAGCCCTGACCTGCCCGTGCGGCACACTGGAGGCTCCCAGTTCCCAGCGTGGAGGTAGCGGTGTCCGACGAGGTGGCGAAGGCTGTTGAGGAGTGCGCGCGGGCGGCCAAGGCGGCGTCCCCGTCGTTGGCCACCGCGTCCGACGAGGCCATCGACGCGGCCCTGACCGCCATGGCGAACCGCCTCCTCGACGCGCGTGAAAGCGTCCTGGAGGCCAACCGGGCCGACGTGGCGCGGGCACAGCAGGAAGGCATGAGCGCCGGACTGCTCGACCGCCTCACGATCACCGAGGAGCGGCTCACCGGCATGGCCGAGCAGCTGCGCCTGCTGGCCGGCTCGCCCCACGGCGAGCGCGAGATCCCGGTGAAGGAGCTGTCCGACGGCCTGCGGCTCGTCGAGCGGCGCCGTCCGGTCGGCGTGATCGGCGCGAACTACGAGGCCCGGCCCAACGTGACGGTCGACGTGGCGTCGCAGCTCGTCAAGTCCCGCAACGGCGGGGTGCTGCGCACCGGCTCGGCCGCGCTCGGCTCGGCCCAGCGGCTCCTGGAGGTCGTCATCGCCCCGGCGCTGTCCGACGCGGGCATCAACCCCGCCGTCGTGCAGCTGGTGCCGCGCGTCGAACGGGAGGCCGCGGCCGCCCTGGTGCGGTTCCCGGACCTGGTGCCGCTGGTCATCCTGCGCGGCAGTGGCGAGAGCACCCGCGCGCTCGCGCTCGAGGCCGCCCAGCACGGCGTGCGCACGCTCGCCCACGCCGACGGCGGCGGCGTGCTGTACATCGACGAGGCCGCCGACGCCGGCAAGGTTCGCGACCTGGTGTTCAACAGCCTCGACCGGCTGGGCGTCTGCAACCGGCTCAACCTGCTGCTCATCCACTCCGCGGTGCACGACCAGCTGTGGCCGGTCATCTCCGAGGCGCTGGCCGAGCGGAAGGTGACGCCCTCGCTGCCGCCGCACGAGCACGCCATCGGCTACGAGTGGGCGCTCGACTCCGACCACGAGGCCACGGTGACGGTCGCGCAGGTCGCCGACGTGACCGAGGCCGTGTCGATCGCCAACGAGCAGACCTCCGGCCTGGCGGCGGGCATCGCCACCGAGGACGCCGGAACCGCCTCGGCCTTCCTCGACGGCTACACCGGCACCGGCGTGTTCTGGAACGCGCCCACCCGCCTGCTGGACGGCTTCAAGCTGCTGGCCGTGCCCGAGACCGGCATCAACCTGGACAAGGTGCCGGGCCCCCGCGGGCCGGTCACCTACACCGACCTGTACGTGCGCCAGTACGCGGTCCTGCCCGCGAACTGAGCCTGACGATCGATGCGGTCGCCGGGGCACCGGTGACCGCATCGGTTTCCGCTCGGCGGCCTGCTAAGCCCTCCTGAGCACGTACGGGTGCAGCCGCGCGTAGCCGCGGACCGTCGCCGGGCGGCGGGATCGCACGGTGAAACCCGGCAGTTCCGCCAGTTCGCCCGCCAGTTCGCGGTCGATCAGCACCGTGCCTGGGCGCGCCACCGACGTGAGCCGTGCGGCCATGTTCACCACCGACCCGTACACGTCGCCGAAGCGGCTCAAGATCCTTCCCGCCGCCAGGCCCGCCCGGACTTCCGGCAGTTCGGCGTCCGCCGCTGTGCGTTCGGTCAGCGTCAGCGCTATCTCAGCGGCATCGGCCGGCGCGTCGGCGACGAACAGCACCTCGTCGCCGATCATCTTCACCACCCGGCCGTGGTGGTCGGCGATCACCTCGGTCGCGAGCAGCTCGAAGCCCTCCAGCACGGCACTGAGCTCGCTCTCGTCGAGGCGGCGGGTCAGCCGCGTGTAGCCGACCATGTCGACGAACCCGACGACCTCCGTCCGCGCCTCCAGGTCCTCCTCCGGCGAGGCCAGCGCGCGGCCCGCGAAGGCCGCCAGGTGCCGCCGCCACACGAAGTCCTGCACGCGCTGCAACTCCGGCAGCAGGCGCTCGACCAGCGTCACGACCTGCGAGTCGTCCTGGCCGAGGTGTTCGTTCTCGGTGATCAGTGTCCACAGCATCCGCACCTGCCACTCCGCCAGCCGGGACAGGTGCAGGCCCAGGGTGCGCGCCACCGGCGCCTCCAGGCCCTGGTCGAGCAGGCCGGAGGAGATCAGCTGGTCGGTGGTGCGGACGGCCTCGACGTCGGCGTCGGTGAAGACGACCTCGTCGTCGCCGACCGTGGCGAACCCCAGCGCCCGCCACAGGCGGGTGGCCCGTTCGATGGGCACACCCGCCTTCTCGGCCACATCGAGCCGCGTGTAGCGGCGCTTGCCGCCGAGCAGGATGCTCTCGAGGCGCTCGGAGTCCACCACGGCCTACGTGGTGTGCACGATCAGGACGTCGACGCCCGACTTGCGCGCCGCCTCCGACGGCACCGACCCGAGCAGCCGCCCGGTGAGCGTGTTGAGGCCGCGGTTGCCGACGACCAGCAGGTCGGCCGACTTGTCGGAGACGACCTTGCGCAAGGCTTCGACCGGCTCCCCGACCACGGCGATCGTCTCGGTCGACCCCGCGCCGGCCTTGAGTGCGCGGTCGCGGGCGCTGCGGAGCGTGTCCTCGGCCGGCGCCGAGCCGACCACCTGGTAGGCCTCCTCGCCGAGGACGTCCTGGGCCTTCTCCACGTCCTGCCTGCTCGCCGGGTAGTAGGCGCACACGATGACGAGCGTGGCGCCGGAGTCCGCGGCCACGGCCGCCGCCCGGTCGACCGCGCGGAACGATGAATCAGACCCGTCCGTACCGACAACCACGGTCCGGTATGCAGCCATCCCAATACCTCCGGCAAGGGTGCGCGCCTGTGCGCTTTCGCAAGTGGCGCCCTAGGTTACTCGCCAGTCGGTTTCTGCGCAGCCCCACCACCGGGGACGGTTTCACGTTCTTCGGCGGGCCGTGACAGCGCACCCGGCACACCTCGTCTGGCGGGGACAACCGCGCAGGCCACAGTGGCTGCGAAGATCGCGGCGGGCTCGACCCTGCCTCCGGTGGCCGTGGAGGTCGAGCGGGATCGAGCCTGACCGACCGGGGTCCCTGGTCGGATTGACGCAGCTCTGCCCGCCCGGGATGTGCAGAGCGGGGCGCAGCTTGCCTGGTGGCAGGGCGTGCCTGGTGGGGGAAGCGCCTGGTGAAGGTGGTTCGGCTCTGCCGCCTTGGCGGTGTGCTCCGGGCGGGATGTGTGGTGGCGGGAGTGGGCTGGCCAAAGTGGCTCAGCCCGCCCCGCCAGGCGTTACCTCCGTCCGGGAGCGCTGCCGCGCTGAGGTGTCACTTCCGTCCGGGAGCGCTGCCGCGCCGAGGTGTCACTTCCGTCCGGGAGCGCTGCCGCGCCGAGGTGTCACTTCCGTCCGGGAGCGCTGCCGCGCCGAGGTGTCACTCCGCTCGAGAGCGCTGCCCCGCCCGCGCCTCTACTGCCTCCCGGAGGGCTTCCCCGCAGGTGTGGCCTCGCGCTCCTCGGGCAGGGGCTCGATCACCGGTTCGGCTTCGCCGAGCACCGAATTGGCCTCTAGCAGCACTTCGCGCGCTGCCTTGACCTGTTCGGCGATTCCCGCGCGCAGCTTGCGCAGCGCCTCCACCCGGTCGGCGGCCGCGTTGATGCGGCGGTTCGACTCCTCCGTGGCTTCGCGCACGCGGCGCGCCGCCTCGTCGGACGCCTCCGCCACCCGGGCGTTCGCCTCGGTGATCGACTCCGTCTTGCGCCGGTTGGCGTCCTCGATGGACTCGCGGCGGCGGCGTTCGATCTCGGCCTTCGCGGCGGCCTCCTCCTCGGCGACCTTCTTCCGGATCGCCGCGGCCTCGTCCGTCGCTTCGCGGACGCGGCGTTCGGCTTCCGCCTTGCTGGTCGCCTCCTGCTCCGCCAGCACCCGCATCGCCTCGGTGCGCCGCGCCGCCATCGCGATCTCGAAGTCCTCTTCGACCTGCGTGCGGCGCTGCTCGGCCTCGCGGTCCAGCCGGTCCCGCTCCTCCTTGGCCTTGTTCGTGATCGACTCGGCCTCGGCGCGCGCGGTCTCCAGCACCTTGCGGTGCTCGGCCTCCATCTCCTTGCGCCGCGCGTCCAGCTCGGACAGCAGCTGCTCGTAGCGGGCGCGCATGGCGCTGGCGTCCGACTCGGCCTTCGCCCGGATGTGCCCGGCCTCGGCCTCCGCGCGGGCCCGCGTGTCGGCGGCCTCCTCCTGCGCCAGCCGCAGCATGCGCTGCAACCGCTCGGACAGGCCCTCGACCGTCGTCGGCGGCTGGCCCAGCCGCTCGACCTGGCCGCGCAGGTTCTCGATCTCGCCGCGAGCCTGCTCCAGCTGCCGGGCGAGGTCGCCGGCCTGCGAGATGGCGGCATCCCGGTCGGCGGCGAGCATTTTCAGGTCGCTGTCCAGCCGTTCGAGGTGCTCGTCGACCTGGTGGCGGTCGTAACCGCGCTTGGCCAGGTCGAAACCCGCGCCGAGCGGTACAAGCTCTCGTTCGTCGCCAAGGCTCATGCGGCCCAGACTACTTAGGCGCCGCGGAACAAATTGATCCGGTCGATGTGCTTGGACCGCTTCTCCACATCACGCACGCCCAAACCCTCCTCCGGGGCGAGACACAACACACCGACCTTGCCCTGGTGGGCGTTGCGGTGCACGTCCAGCGCCGCCTGCCCGGTTTCGGTCATCGGGTACGTCCGGGACAGCGTCGGGTGGATCAGGCCTTTCGCGATCAACCGGTTGGCCTCCCACGACTCGCGGTAATTCGCGAAATGCGAGCCGATGATCCGTTTCAGGTTCATCCACAGGTACCGGTTGTCGTACTGGTGCAGGTATCCGGAGGTGGACGCGCAGGTGACGATCGTGCCGCCCTTGCGCGCCGCGTAGACCGACGCGCCGAACGTTTCCCGGCCCGGGTGCTCGAACACGATGTCCGGGTCCTCACCGCCGGTCAACTCTCGGATGCGCGCGCCGAAGCGCTGCCACTCCTTCGGGTCCTGTGTGTTCTCGTCCTTCCAGAACCGGTAACCCTCCGCGTTGCGGTCGATCACCAGTTCGGCACCCATCCGGCGGACGATCTCCGCCTTCTCCGGGCTGGACACCACGCACACCGGGATCGCGCCGCCGTTGAGCGCGAACTGCGTGGCGTACGACCCGAGCCCGCCGGAGGCACCCCAGATCAACACCACGTCGCCCTGCTTCATGTTCGCCCCGTTGGGGGTCACCAGCTGCCGGTAGGCGGTGGAGTTGACCAGCCCGGGGCAGGCGGCCTCCTCCCAGGTCAGGTGGTCCGGCTTGGGCATCAACTGGTTGGCCTTGACCAGCGCCAGCTCGGCGAGCCCGCCGAAGTTCGTCTCGAAACCCCAGATCCGCTGGTCGGAGTCGAGCATGGTGTCGTTGTGCCCGTCCGGGCCCTCCAGCTCGACGTTGAGGCAGTGCGCGACGACCTGGTCGCCCGGCTGCCACCGGTGCACACCCGGCCCAGTGCGCAGCACGACGCCGGCCGCGTCCGAGCCGACCACGTGGTAGGGCTGGTCGTGGCGCTTGGCCAGCGGCGAGAGCTTCCCGTAGCGCTGCAGGAACTTGAACGTGGGGATCGGCTCGAAGATCGACGTCCACACGGTGTTGTAGTTGATCGCGCTGGCCATCACGGCGATCAGCGCCTCGCCCGGCCCTGGCTCGGGGGTGGGCACCTCGTCGACGTGCAGCGACTTGCGCGGGTCCTTGTCCCGGGAGGGGATGCCGTCGAACATGCCGGCCTCGTCGGCGTGGACCGTCACGCCGCGGTAGGCCTCCGGCACCGGCAGAGCGCCCACTTCGGCGGTCTCGCCGGTGAGGATCGCATCCCGGATGTCCGTGATCGTCATGTGGGCCTCCCTGCGCTGGGTTGGAGTGCCTGACATTACTGGCCAGTAACGTCATCCGCCACTGTCCGGGAGGAGGGCTACCTCACCCGTCCGTTGTGCCGGGTCCGCCGTAATCCAACCTTGATTGACCGGCCGGCCAATCAAGGCGCACCATGGCAGTGCGGAGACCGCGCCGCGTGGTCTCCCGGATCGGGTTCGGAGGTGATCACGAATGGCTGATCGTTCGAAGCGGGCGTGGACCCGTCCGCACGACTGGGCCGAGGTCGTGCTCGGGGTGGTGGCGGTACTGACGCCCCTGTGGGCCGACACCGACACCACCACCATGTGGACGATGATCGTGCTGGGCGCCCTCATCGCGCTGGACGGCCTGCTTTCGCTGTCCATGCCGGGCCTCGTCTACGGCGAGGGGGTCCAGGTCATCCTCGGGGCGCTGCTGTTCATCGCGCCGTGGGTGATGACCTACACGGCACTGGACGTGGCGGCGTGGTCCTCGTGGATCATCGGCGCCCTGACCGCGATCGCCGGGCTGGCGGCACTGCCGGTGGCGAACGCGGTGCACCGCGGTGGGATGACGACCGCGCACTGAGGCAGTCACCCCGGTCGGCCCACGACGAGCCGGTTTTCGGTTAGCGTTGTGGGCTGGCGAGCTGTACGAGAGGCGGGCGGAGTGGCGCGGACCGAACACGGCGACGACCTCCCGGCCAAGGAGCGGATCCTCCGTGCGGCCGAGGACCTCTTCGCGGAAAGCGGTTTCGACGCCACTCCGACCTCCCGGATCGCCGAGCGGGCCGGCGTGCCGAAGGGTCTCGTGCACTACTACTTCCGGCGGAAGGCCGACCTGCTCAGCGCCCTCATCAAGCGCCTGCCGGACGAGCAGATCGACGCCGCGCGGGTGGTCGTGCCCGGGGACATCGCGGAGAGCCTGCGGCGGCTGGTGTCCGAACTCGACGCGCGGCTCGCCCGGTCGCGGATGCTGTCCCACCTGCTGTGGCGGGAGGCCGACACCCACCGGGCGGTGCGGGACGCGCTGCACGACCGGTTCCAGCAGCTGGTCCGGCAGGTCCGCACGGTGATCATCGCGGCGGGGGACGGCGACCTCGCGGTGGCCGACGTGGACAGCGCGGCCGGGCTGCTGGCGCTCGCGGTGAGCTACCGGCACTCGGTGGCGCGGCACGGCGGGGACGACCCGCCGGACCTGATGGAGCGGGAGCTGAACTTCATCGCCGACGCGCTGATGGCCCGGCCCGCCCCGGGTTAGTGCGCGGCGGCGGGCTCGACCAGTTCGACGAGCACCCCGCCGGCGTCCTTCGGGTGCACGAAGTTCACCTTGCTGTTCGCGGTGCCGCGCTTGGCCTTGTCGTACAGCAGGCGCAGGCCCTTGGCCCGCAGCGCCTCGGCTGCGGCCTCGACGTCGGTGACCCGGTAGGCGACCTGCTGCAGGCCGGGGCCCTTGGTGTCGAGGAACTTCCCGATCGTCGAGTCCGGTCGCAGCGGCGCGAGCAGCTGGATGGCGGGGCCGGACTCGTCGCCCGGCGCGTGCAGCATCGCCTCGCGCACGCCCTGCTCCTCGTTCACCTCGGAGTGCGTGGCGATCATGCCGAAGTTCTCCGCGTAGAAGTCGATCGCGGCGTCGAGATCGGCGACGGCGATGCCGACGTGGTCGATGGTCGTCACGAACGGCTTCAGCGCGTCATTCATAGTGGTGAGGATAAAGCTTGGCACCTGGGTGCGTGGGTGCCACGGCTCACACCTGTACTGGACGGTTGCTCCGGGTATCGTCGGATCGACCGCCGTCGTTCGTCTGTTGGAGGCTGCTGTGTCCGGTTCCGTCATCCTGGGTGCCGCGCGTACCCCGATCGGGCGTCTGCTCGGTTCACTGAAGGACTTCACGGGCGCGCAACTCGGCGGGATCGCCATCAAGGCCGCGCTGGAGCAGGCCGGGGTGTCGCCGGACAAGGTCCAGTACACGATCATGGGTCAGGTGCTCACCGCGGGCGCGGGCCAGATCCCGGCCCGTCAGGCCGCGGTCGCCGCAGGCATTCCGATGGACGTGCCCGCGCTGACCATCAACAAGGTCTGCCTGTCCGGCCTGGACGCCATCGCGCTGGCCGACCAGCTCATCCGCGCCGGCGAATTCGACCTCGTGGTGGCGGGGGGCCAGGAGTCGATGACCCAGGCGCCGCACCTGCTGCCGAAGTCGCGGTCCGGCTTCAAGTACGGCGACACCGCGCTGCTCGACCACATGGCCTACGACGGCCTGTTCTGCGCCTTCGACCAGTGCGCGATGGGCGCGTCCACGGAGAAGTACAACTCCCGCTACGGCATCACGCGCGAGGACCAGGACGCCTTCTCGGCCCGGTCGCACCAGCGCGCGGTCGCTGCCGCCGAAGCCGGCCGGTTCAAGGCCGAGCTGGCGCCGGTGTCCATCCCGCAGCGCAAGGGCGACCCGGTCGTGTTCGACACCGACGAGGGCGTGCGCGCCGACACCACCGCGGAGAGCCTGGCGAAGCTGCGCCCGGCGTTCGCCTCGGACGGCACCATCACCGCGGGCTCGGCCTCGCAGATCTCCGACGGCGCCGCCGCGGTCGTCGTCGCCAGCCGGGCCAAGGCCGAGGAGCTGGGCCTGGAGCCGCTCGCCGAGATCGGCGCCCACGGTGTCGTCGCCGGCCCGGACGCGAGCCTGCACGAGCAGCCGTCGAACGCGATCAAGGCCGCGCTGGCGAAGGCGAAGCTGGACGCGAGCGCGCTGGACCTGGTCGAGATCAACGAGGCGTTCGCCGCGGTCGGCCTGGTGTCGACGAAGGCGCTGGGCATCGACCCGGAGATCGTGAACGTGGACGGCGGCGCCATCGCGCTGGGCCACCCGATCGGCGCGTCCGGTGCGCGGCTGGCCGTGCACCTGGTGCACGAGCTGCGCCGCCGCGGCGGTGGGCTCGGCGCG
>NZ_JBEXTZ010000170.1:0-9728 GCF_040614195.1 Amycolatopsis sp. NPDC006125 | reverse complement strand
GTCGAAGTCGTCGAAGTCGTCGAGTTCGACCTCGTCGGACTCGTGACAACTCGTTAGCGCCGGTTCATTCCGGGTTCACTTCGCGATACGGGAAAGAGTACCTTGACCCCGCTGATCGGCGACCAAAAGCAGGCTGTGGATCGGGGGCGGGGGAGGTCTGGGGCTTGGTCGGTCCGCTTGCGTTGCCGGCTTGCGTTGGAGGGGTGGCGGAGGGCTGGGGTGTGGTCGGCCCGCTTGCGTTGCCGGCTTGCGTTGGGGAGGTGGGGGAGGGTCGGGGTGTGGTCGGGGCCCCTTGCGTTGCCGGCTTCCGTTGGCGAGGTGCGGGATGGCCTGGCGCGTTGGTCTGCCCGCGCTGCCGGCTTCCTGTCCGGCACGCTGCAACCACCGTCGCAGGCGGACTGAGCTACACCTGGCTCGTGGCGGGGGTTGGCAGCGCTGTGGGCAGGTAGTCCGCCGCCACGAGCTGGGGGCCGCCGTTGCCTGGCGCGGCCCGGAACGAGAGCACCCACACCGAGCCCTTCTTGCTCGGCACCTTCTCACCCTCATCCACCGGCAGGCGCAAGCCGTCGCGGGCCGCCAACCTCGTCACCAGGTCCGGGATCACCCCGCCCTGGCTGCACACCACGGGCGTCCCGCCGACGGACACCAGCGCCAGCAGCCTGGCGAGCCCGGCGTCCCGGTCGTCCCAGTAGTGTTCCTCCGCCATCAGGTCCTCGTGCTCCACCGGCACACCGAGGTCGTCCGCCAGGCCGCGCACCGTCTGCTCGCACCGCAACCGGGGAGCGGCCACCACCCTGTCCGGACCGAACAGCGGCAACAACGCCCGCAGCGCGGCCGCCTGCCGGATGCCGCTCGGGGACAGCGGGCGCAGGTCGTCGTCACCGCGCCACTCGTCCCGTTTCCCGGCCTTCGCGTGCCGCACCAGCAACAGCGTGGTCAACCCCGCCGGCAATGCTTCGAAAACCTCGAGCACCGACCGGTCACTGTCGTACGACAGCAAGCCGGCCGCCTCCGCGGGCGTGAGCCACCGAAGCTCGTCGACCTCCTCGTTGGGCTCGAAAGCCCCCGAAACAGCCGCCGCGCTGTAGTAGTCCACCGACTTCGGCCCGGCCGCCACCGAGTACCGCACCGTCCGCAGGTGCCGCCCCAGGCGGGCCCGGAAACCGGTCTCCTCGGCGATCTCCCGCACCGCCGCGGCGGGCAGGGTCTCCCCGCTGTCCAGCTTCCCCTTCGGCAGCGACCAGTCGTCGTACCGGGGACGGTGCGCGACGGCCACCTCGACCCCGCCCGGACCGGTCCGCCACAGCACCGCACCCGCGGCGCGGACACGAACAGAACTCACCCGTTGGCCCCGTGCTTCTTCAACAACTCGTTCTGGTGGTCGCGGACCTGCGTGGTGTCCGCGGGCGACGGCTGCCACTCCCCGCTGTCGGTGAGCACCCAGCACCGCGTCGCCGGGTCCAGCGCCGAATCGAGGATGTCGTCCAGCTGCCTGGTCAGCCGCGCGTCCTTGACCTGCACCATCGCCTCGATCCGGCGGTCCAGGTTGCGGTGCATCATGTCCGCGCTGCCGATCCAGTAGGTGCGCCCGGCGAGGAAATGGAAGATGCGGGAATGCTCCAGGAACCGCCCGAGAATGGACCGGACGGAAATGTTCTCGGACAGTCCGGGCACGCCGGGTTTCAGGGCGCAAATACCCCGCACCACGATCTCCACCGGAACCCCTTCGGCGGAGGCCCGGTAGAGCGCGTCGATGATTTGCTCGTCGACGAGCGAGTTGCACTTGATGCGGATACCGGCTTCCGCGCCGGCGTGCTTGTGCTCGATCTCCTCATCGACGAGGCGCAGGATGCCGCGCCGGATCCCGGCCGGCGAGGTGAGGATGTTGCGGTAGGTGTCCTGCCGCGAATACCCGGTCAGCACGTTGAACAGGTCGGTGATGTCCGCGCCGATGTCCGGGTCCGCGGTCAGCAGGCCGACGTCCTCGTAAAGCCGCGCCGTCTTCGGGTTGTAGTTGCCGGTGCCGATGTGGCAGTAGCGGCGGATGGTCGAGCCCTCCTGGCGCACCACCATCGCGACCTTGCAGTGCGTCTTCAGCCCGACGAGCCCGTAGACCACGTGCACCCCGGCCCGCTCCAGGGTGCGGGCCCAGGTGATGTTGGCCTCCTCGTCGAAGCGGGCCTTGATCTCCACCAGCGCCACGACCTGCTTGCCGGCCTCGGCGGCGTCGATGAGCGCGTTCACGATGGGGGAGTCACCGGAGGTGCGGTACAGGGTCTGCTTGATGGCCAGCACCTTGTCGTCCCGGGCGGCCTGCTCGATGAACCGCTGCACGCTCGTGGAGAACGAGTCGTACGGGTGGTGCACGAGCACGTCGCCCTCGCGCAGGGTCGCGAAAACGCTCTTCGGCGTCTCGTGCTCACCGAACGCCGGGTGCGTGGCCGGGACGAAAGGGCGGTCCTTCAGTTCCTTGCGGTCCAAACTGGAAAGCTGCATCAGGCACGTGAGGTCCAGCAGCCCGGGCACCTCGACCACGTCGTGCGGGTCGACCTCCAGCTCCCGCAGCAGCAGGTCGAGCACGTGCTCGCTCATGTCGTTGGCGACCTCGAGCCGCACCGGCGGGCCGAACCGGCGCTGCGCCAGCTCCCGCTCCAGCGCCTGCAACAGGTCCTCGTCGCGGTCCTCGTCCACGTCCACGTCGGCGTTGCGGGTCACCCGGAAAACGTGGTGCTCGGTGACCTCCATGCCGGTGAACAGCTCACCGAGGTGCGCGGCGATCAGCTCCTCCAGCGGCAGGAACGTCGCGACGCGGCTCTCCCGCTGCTGCTCGACGCGGATCAGGCGCGGCACGTTGTTCGGCACCTTGACCCTGGCGAACCGCTCGGTGCCCAGGTCCGGGTCCCGCACCGTCACGGCGAGGTTCAGCGACAGCCCGGAGATGTAGGGGAACGGGTGCGCCGGGTCGACCGCCAGCGGCGTCAGCACCGGGAAGATCTGCTCGGTGAAGTAGTCCGACAGCCGCGCCTGGTCCGCCTGCTCCAGGTCCGCCCAGCACACGATCTGGATGTCGTGCTTGGCCAGCTCCGGGCGGACGTGCTCCTCGAACGCGGCGGTGTGCCGCTCCACCAGGTCCTGGTTGCGCTTGGCGATGTAGGCCAGCTGCTCGCGCGGGGTGAGCCCGTCGGCGCTGCGCACCGGCAGCCCGGTCTCGTCGCGGCGCTTCAGCCCGGCCACCCGCACCATGTAGAACTCGTCCAGATTGGACGCGAAGATGGCGAGGAACTTGGCCCGCTCCAGCAGCGGTTGGGACGCGTCCTCGGCCAGGGCCAGCACCCGGGCGTTGAAGTCCTGCCACGACAGCTCGCGGTTGAAGTACCGGTCGTCGGGCAGGGACGCGGGCGGCAGGTCCGACGACGGGGTCACCGCCGGCGGCGCGGACGGGATGGCGCGGAATCTCGTGGGCGCGGCGGTCTCGCCGGACGCCGGTTGGGTCGTTGCCGGGGGGTTGGTCTCGTCGCTGCTCACTCTCGCATTGTTCCTTACTTCGGGCCTGGCTGCCGATACTCCGAGTGAGAGATTGAGCAGTTCACCCGTGCTCCGCAGGACCACCCGGAGCAGTTCGCCCAGCGGCCGGGTGATGTTCACGCCACCTCCCGTGAGCAGAGCACGGCCCGCGTCCGGTCGCCGACACCCAGGCGGCAGGCCTCCGCGAGGTCCGCCGGGGTGTCCACGTCCCGGCGCAGGGTCGGCAGGTCCAGCTCCAGCGGCACCGCGCCGGACCCGGCGTGCGCCGCGGCCGAACCGGCGCCGAACCGCGGGTCCAGTGGCCCGCCAGGTTCGGACAGCAACAGCGTCGTGCCGGTGCCGTCGGCGTCCGCGACGAACACCCGCCTGCCCTCCGCCGCGGCGAGCGCCGCGGCCAGTTCCGCGGGGCGCAAAGCGGGCAGATCGGCTTGAATCGCCCCGACCACGGCGCCCGGGTCCCGCTGCCGGAGCAGCGCCTCGCCCTGCCGCAGCGCGGAGTTCAGGTCGCCGTCGCCGCGCTCGCCGACGACCTCCACACCGGGGCGTCGCAGACCGGACACGGCGGCCGGATCCGCGGCGAGCACCAGCAGGCGGACGCCGGCGTCGGTCGCCGCGGCCAGGGTGTCCCAGGCCAGGGCCAGTACGAGCGCGGCGTGGTCGCGCTCGTCCACCGCGCCACGCAGGCGGGACTTGCCTGTCCGCGGCGGCTTCAGCGGGACGATCAGGCCGGAGATTTCGACGGGTGCGGGCACACTCCCATCTTTCCGCAATCGTGCACCTAGGATCAGCTACCGGCAGCACACACCACAGCAGGAGGAGTCTTGGCCGGTCGTGAGAAGGGCGGGTTCTGGGTCGGAGCCGCCGCCGTGCTGTTCTACCCGGTGAGCTGGATCGGCAGGCGGGTCTACACCGGCGCCGAGCGCATCCCGCGGGAAGGTCCGGCGCTGGTGGTCATGAACCACGTCTCGCACATGGACCCCGCCGTCGACGCGGTGTTCATCCACCGCCAGAAGCGCGTGCCGCGGTTCCTGGCCAAGGACAGCCTCGCCCGCACGCCGATCTTCGGGAAGATCCTGGTGGGCGCCGGCAGCATCCCGGTCTACCGCGGGTCGGCGCAGGCCGGCGACAGCCTCCGCGCCGCGCACCAGGCGCTGCAGGAGGGCAAGGTCGTCGTCATCTACCCCGAGGGCACCATCACCAAGGACCCGAACGGCTGGCCGAAGCGGTCGCACACCGGGGTCGCGCGGCTGGCGCTCGACAACGACGTCCCGGTGATTCCGGTGGCACGGTGGGGCACCCAGCAGATCCTGGACTTCTACCACAAGAAGGTGCGGCTGCTGCCGCGCACGACCGTGACGCACGCGGTGGGCGAACCGGTCGACCTGTCCGCCTACCGCGGCAAGCCGCAGACCGGTCCGGTGCTGCGGGAGGTGACGGAACTGCTCATGGAGCGGGTCACCGAGCTGCTGGCCGACGTCCGCGGTGAGCAGCCGCCCGCCCGCAAACCCGAGGCGGCGGACTGACGATGGTGCAGCGCATCACCGTGCTCGGCGCGGGTTCGTGGGGCACCGCGTTCGCGAAGGTGCTCGCCGACGCGGGCCGGGACGTGACGATGTGGGCCCGGCGGGCGGAAGTCGCCGGGGAGATCCGCGAGCGGCACACCAACAGCGGGTACCTCCCGGGCATCGAACTGCCCGCGAACCTGACGGCGACGCACGACCCGGCCGAGGCGCTGGCGGGCGCGGAGGCGGTCGTGCTGGCCGTGCCAAGCCAGAGCCTGCGCGCGAACCTGTCCGGCTGGCGGGAACTCCTGCCGCGCGGCGCGATCCTGGTCAGCCTCGCCAAGGGCGTCGAACTCGGGACGCTCAAGCGGATGAGCGAGGTGATCGCCGAGATCAGCGGCGTGTCCGGCGACGAGATCGTGGTGGTGTCCGGCCCGAACCTGGCACGGGAGATCGCGCAGGGGCAGCCGGCGGGCGCGGTGCTCGCGTGCGCCGACCACGACCGCGCGGTCGCGATCCAGCAGGCCAGCTTCAACTCCTACTTCCGGCCCTACACCAACACCGACGTGGTGGGCTGCGAGGTCGGCGGCGCGGCGAAGAACGTCATCGCGCTGAGCTGCGGCATGGCGGTCGGCATGGGGCTGGGGGCCAACACCACGGCCACACTCATCACCCGCGGGCTGGCGGAGATGGCGCGGCTGGGCACGAAGCTGGGCGCGGACCCGCTGACGTTCGCCGGGCTCGCCGGGGTCGGCGACCTCGTGGCGACCTGTTCGTCCCCGCTGTCCCGCAACCGCACGTTCGGGGAGCGGCTCGGTCGCGGCGAGACGCTGGAGCAGGCGCAGGCCGCGGCCGGCGGGCAGGTCGCCGAGGGCGTGATGTCCTGCACGTCCATCCGCGAACTGGCCCACAAGCACGGTGTGGACATGCCGATCACGGACGCGATGCACCGCGTGTGCCACGAGGGGGCGGACCCCCGCCAGGTGGGCGCCGAGCTGCTCGGCCGCCGCCAGAAGCACGAGTGGTCCTAGTAGGTGGAACGGATTTGACGCCCGCCCGGCCGGCTGGTTGGGTGGGCGCCATGACGACGCGTGGCCTGACGACCCGGCGGGATCTCCGCCGCGGTCCTGTGCGCTGCGCCGCGCTGTGTCCTTGTTGTTGTCGCTGACCCAGCCCAGCCTGCCCGACAACCACCTTCTTCTTTCAAGGACACCTCTTTTCATGTTCGCCGTTCCGGACAACACCGTTGCCCTGACCGAGAAGCCCGTCCTGCGCCACCCGGTGCGGGTCGCGCTCGAGTTCGCCGCCGACCGCGACCGCTGGCGGCACCTGCTGCGCTACGACCCGGACGAGCGGTTCTCCGCGCTCGTCGAGGCGCGCGACGACGAGGAGATCTGGCTGATGGGCTGGCTGCCCGGCCAGCACACCGACCTGCACGACCACGGGCACTCGACGGGCGCGTTCACCGTCGTCAGCGGCCGTCTCACCGAGACCGTCGCGCGGCGCGGGGTGACCGAGGTGCACGCGTTGTCGGCGGGGCAGTCGCGGGTCTTCGGGCCGGGATACGTGCACCAGGTGCGCAACGACGGCCCGGACCCGGCGATCAGCATCCACGTCTACCGCAGCGGTGGCCGGGTCATGCGGTCCTACCACCTGGATCCGGTCACCGGACCGGTCCGCGACTGACCTCCTCGCCCGTTCGGGAAAGGTTCCCGGGGAGTTCGCCGCATCCGGGCGGAACCTCACGATCGCTGCGGTAGCCTGCGCGTTGATCACCGGATACACGCGCAGGGGAGCAGGATGCAGCCGAATCTGAGGCCGGGGGAGGACTTCCAGCACTTGCTCGAACAGCAGGTGCGGGAGATGCAGCAGAAGGCCGCGGCGCTGCAGGACGCGCTCGGCGAGGCGTCGGCGACGGTGCGGTCGAAGGACGGTTCGGTGACCGTGACGATCGCGCCGAACGGTGCGCTGCAAAGCCTCGAACTCGGGCACCGCGCCTGCGACCTCGGCCCGGCGCGGCTCACCGCCGCGATCATGCAGGCTGTGCGGGAAGGTCAGCGGCAGGCCGCGCGCGCCGTGTCCGACTCGTTCACCGCGATCGCGGGCGACGGCGAGTCCGCCGAGGTGATCAGGAGTTTCCTGCCGCCGGTCGAGGACGAGCCGGAGGACTTCGCCGAGCCCGAGGCGGAAGCGGCACCGCCGCCTCCGCCGCCGGTTCCGCCGGTGTCTCCGGTGCAGCAGCGTCCCGCGCCGCGGCGGCCGCGCCCGGCGTCCCCGGCGGATGACGACGACGAGATGAGGCCGTGGTGAGCGGTTCCGGTTTCGAGGTCGATTCGGCTCCGCTGGTGTCGTTCGGCCAGCACCTCGACCAGTTGACGGAGAACCTGAAGGGCACCGCCGGGGTGGTCGGCGGGTGCGTCGGCGACATCGGCATCTTCGGGATGGTCGGGCAGATCTTCGGCGCCGGCGTCACGTTGTGGTGCGGCAAGGCCGAAGACCAGCTCAACAAGTACTCGGGCACGATCAGCGAGTTCGCCGACAACGTGCGCGAGGCTGCGAAGGCCTACGACGCGCACGACTCCGAGACGGCCGCCGGACTGCTGGGGTTCAAGGCATGAGCGAGTACAAGCCCGGGGACGTCGGCCTGCACATGGCCGAGAAGTGGCAGACCGGCGCCGGGTTCTTCGACGCCGCGGTCAGCCTGAACGAGGCCGTCAAGGAGAACGACAAGGTCGCGATCGGCATCGGCTCGGCCGGTCTCGCGCTGGAGACGCTGGGTCTCGCGCTCGACCCGATCGGCAGCCTGCTGACCGCCGGGATCGGCTGGCTGATCGAGCACATCTCGGTGCTGCGGTGGCCGCTGGACATCATGTGGGGCGACCCCGAGGGCATCGCGGCGGCCGAGGAAGCGGTCAAGGCCGAGAAGGAAAAGCTCGAGCAGTGGGCGCAGGACCACCAGACCAAGCTCGCGACGCTGATGGAGAGCTGGACCGGTGAGGGCGCCGACCAGTTCCGCAAGAGCATGGAAGCGGTGACCGACCAGCTCAACGCGATCGGCGGTTACCTGGAGAACGCCGGGAAGTCGATGAAGGTCGCAGGCGGTCTGGTCGGCGCCTTCCGCGGCATCGCGCGCGACCTGATCGCCATGCTGCTCGCGACGATCATCAAGGGCGCGCTGATCGCGGCGGCGCTGGCGCCGGTGACGTTCGGCGCGTCGATCGCGATCTTCATCGGCACGACGATCGGCATGGTGGCCACCGCGCTGGGCAAGATCGGCGCGAAGATCGCCGAGCTGACCAGGAAGCTGGTGGATCTGGGCGCGTCGCTGAGCAAGCTCGGCAAGGCCGGTGACGACCTCGCGGGCGCCAAGCCGCCGTCGGTGAAGCCCGGTTCGAGCGGCCCGGCGCCGGCGAACACCGGTGCGCCGGTGTCGAATGGGCCGAAGCTGAACGACCCGCCGCCGGCTCCGGTTGTGGGGCCGAAGCCTGCGGATGCTGCGCCGGTGTCGGGTGGGCCGAAGTTGAATGATCCGCCGCCGGCTCCGGTGGTGGGGCCGAAGCCTGCGGATGCTGCGCCGGTGTTGGGTGGGCCGAAGTTGAATGATCCGCCGGCGGCTCCGGTGGTGGGGCCGAAGCCTGCGGATGCTGGGCCGGTGTCGAATGGGCCGAAGCTGAACGACCCGCCGCCGACTCCCGCTCCGACTCCGAAGCCCGCGGATGTGGGGGCCGTGTCGGGTGGGCCGAAGCTGAACGACCCGCCGGCGACTCCCGCTCCGACTCCGAAGCCCGCCGATGTGGGGGCCGTGTCAACTGGGCCGAAGCTGAACGATCCGTTGCCGACCCCGGCTCCGGTGCCGAAGCCTGCGGATGTGCCGCCGGTGTCCAGTGGGCCGAAGCTGGACGATGCCGTCACGACTTCGTCCGCCGCACCGAAGCCTGCTGACCCACCGCCCTCGCCGGTGTCGGGTGGGCCGAAGCTCAACGATCCCGCTCCGGCGCCCAAGCCTGCGGATGTGCAGCCGGTACCCGTGCCGCCGAAGCTGGACACCTCCGCCACGGCTTCGCCGAAGCCGACGGACAACGCGTCTGGTTCGCCCAAGCCGACGGACAACGCGCCTGGTTCGCCCAAGCCGACGGACAACGCGCCTGGTTCGCCGAAGCCGACGGACAACGCGTCTGGCTCGCCGAAGCCCACGGATCAGTCCCAGCCCGGCGGTTCGAACCAGTCGGGCAACAACCAGTCGGGCAACAACCAGCCCGGCAACAACCAAGCGGGCGACAACCAGCCGGGCACCAACAACCAGCCCGGCGACAACACACCGGGCGGCAACCAGTCGACCCCGGATCCCACGCACCACCGGTTGTCCGAGCAGATGTCGCAGGCCATCAAGAACGAGCTGGCCAAGATCGAGGGCGTCACGCCCGAGACGCTGGCCAAGTTCGACAAGATCAGCAACTTCTCGGTCGCCCAGCTGGGCAAGCTGTTCGGCGAAGAGGGCGCCGCGAAGTTCGAGCAGGCCATCAAGTACATGACGGACCCGTGGTTCGGCTACCGCGGCCTGGCAGGCAAGACGATCATCGACATGATCAAGGGCGTCCCGACGAGCGTCGGCAACGTCACCGGCGGCGACGACGACTGACCGGCGGCCCCGCGCTCCGCACCCGGCGGAGCGCGGGGCTCACCGCGGGGCTCACCGCGGGG
>NZ_JBEXTZ010000169.1:0-9731 GCF_040614195.1 Amycolatopsis sp. NPDC006125 | reverse complement strand
CGCGCCGAGCACCGCTCGGCGCGGCCGGTGGGCTTTTGTGTGTGGTGATTGCCGCGGGGGGTGGGTGCTCGGGCGGGAGGGTTTGCTGTGTGGCGATTGCCTCGGGGGCGGGTGTTCGGGGGAGGGAGGTTGTGTGGCAATTTCCGGGGGGCGTGGGGTGCTTGGGGGGTGGGAAGTTGTGTGGCGGTTGCCGCGGGGCGTGGGGGTGCTCGGGGAGGGAGGGTTGGTGCGGCGATTGCCCCGGGGGGCGGGTGTTCGGGGGAGGGAGGTTGTGCGGCAATTTCCGCGGGGCGTGGGGGTGCTCGGGGGGAGGGAAGTTGTGTGGCGGTTGCCGCGGGGCGTGGGGGTGCTCGGGGAGGGAGGGTTGGTGCGGCGATTGCCCCGGGGGGCGAGTGTTCGGGGGTGGGAAGTTGTGTGGCGGTTGCCGCGGGGCGTGGGGGTGCTCGGGGGAGGGAGGGTTCGTGCGGCGATTGCCCCGGGGGGCGGGTGTTCGGGGGGAGGGAAGTTGTGCGGCGATTCCCCGGGGGTGGGGGTGTTCGGGCGAGGGCGAGTTTGTTGTGCGGGACTGCTCGTGGTGTCGGGGTGCCTAGCGGGGCTGGGCGGTGCGTTGGGGCTGCTCGTTGGTGTGCCGGGTGTGCTCGGCCAACCGCTGGCTGTGTGCGGTGTGCTCGGCGGCGTGGTGAGCCAGGGGCGGCCCGCCGGGGACGGCGGTGACGGGCCCGGGCGTTCGTGGCATTCTGGACACCGGGGATCCGACGGCGGGGGCGAAGGGACGTAGGCTAGGGACGTGCCGTTCATCGCGTACTGGATCATGCAGGTCATCAGCTGGGCCGGCACGCTGGTGGGCCTCGGCGCGTTCGTGCACGCCCTTCTCCAGCGCGCAGACGCCTACCACGCCGCGGACCGCAAGACCAAGCCCATCTGGCTCGCCATCACCGGCGCGAGCACGGCCGCGATGGGGCTGTTCGGCTTCGGTGGGGCCGGCACGCTCTTCTGGCTGGCCGGCATCGTCGCCGTCCTCGTCTACCTCGTCGACGTGCGGCCGCGGCTGATCGAGGTTCAGCGCGGCGGCAAGAACTGGTGAACCGGCGATTCCCTATCCTGGCGGCGTGAGGACCTGGAGCATCGCCGGGACGCTGACCGTCCACCCGGCCGCCGAACGCACCGACCTGCTTGCCGAGCCCGTCGCCAAAGCACTGGCCGCCCTCGACGCCGACAGTGTCGGCGCCGTCGAGATCGATCCCGAACTCGCCGACACCGCCGCGTTCTGCGAGGCCTACGGCTCACCGCTGGACGCCTCCGCCAACTGCGTCGTCGTCGCGGGGAAGCGCGCCGGTGAGGTCCGGTTCGCCGCCGCGCTCGTGCTCGCCACCACGCGCGCCGACGTCAACGGCGTCATCAAGCGCCGCCTGGACGTGCGCAAAGCTTCCTTCGCACCGATGGACGAGGCCGTCGCCCTCACCGGCATGGCCTACGGCGGCATCACGCCCGTCGGGCTGCCCGCGGACTGGCCGATCCTCGTCGACAAGGCCGTCGCCGACTCGCCGGAACTCGTCATCGGCAGTGGCATCCGCGGCGGGAAACTCCTGGTCACCGGCGACCTGCTCGCGTCGTTGCCCGGCGCCGAGGTGATCGACGGCCTGGCTAAACCGGTCGCGTAGACATCGTCGCCCGGCGCGACAACGTCAGGCCCCGCGGCACGGCGAACCGCTCCAGCAGCGCGAACACGCCCTCGCACACCAGGGCCAGCACGATGACGGCCAGCCCGCCGGCCAGGATCTCGCCGTAACCGCCCGCGCCCTGCGCGAACCCGTCCACGATGAACCGGCCCAGCCCGCCGCCGTCGTTGACGATCGCGCCGATCGCGACCGTCGCCACCAGCTGCAGGAACGCCACCCGCGCGCCCGCGAGGATCACCGGCAACGCCAGCGGCAGCTCGATGCGCAGCATGATCTGCCCCTCGGTGTGCCCGATGCCGCGCGCGGCGTCCACGGCCTCCGGCTCCAGCGACACCACCCCGGCGTAGGTGTTGGTGAACAACGGCGGCAGGGCCAGCGCCACCAGCGCGAGCAGCAGCGGCCAGAACGACGTGTTCACCTCCCACCGGCTCGCCAGGTACCAGAACAGGATGATCAACCCGAAGCTCGGGATGGCGCGGCCGATGTTCACCGCGCTGCTGGCCAGGAACGCGCCCCGGCGGTAGTGCGCCAGCACCAGCGCGGGCGGCACCGCCAGCGCCGCCGCGATGACCAGCGACAACGCCGAAAAGCCCAGGTGCTCCAGCGTGCGGTACGGGATGCCGGCCGGGTCGGTCCAGCTCCACCGGCCCGGCTGCCCGAGCCAGTCCAGCGCCTGCTCGAACGCGTTCACGCCCGCCCCGCCTTCCGCGCCCACGGGGCCAGCGCCCGCTCGCTCAGCCACAACAGCGCGTCCACCAGCACCGCCAGCACGATCGACAACCCGATCCCGACGATGATCGCCGTCGGGTTCGGCGTGGTCGTCTGGATGCCCTGCCGGATGAAGAAGCCCAGCCCGCCCATGCCGAGCATCGCGGTGACCGTGACCAGCCCGATCGTCGTCACGGCCGCGACCCGCAGCCCGGCGATCACCACCGGCAGCGCCAGCGGGAACTCGACCTGCAGCAACAGGCGCAGCCGCGTGAAGCCCATGCCGATCGCGGCCTCCCGGACCTCCGCGGGCACCTGCTGGATGCCGGTCACGATGTTGCGCAGCAGGATCAGCAGCGTGTACGTGGCCAGCGGGATCACGGCCGTGGTGAACGACAGCCCGAAGAACGGCACCAGCAGCGCGAACGCCCCCAGGCTCGGGATCACGTACAGCGCGCCTGCCGCGCCCAGCGCGACCGCGTAGAACCAGCGCCAGCGCAGCGACAACACGGCCAGCGCGACCGACACGACGAGCCCGATCGCGAGCGCGGCCGCCGTCAGCGCCAGGTGCTCGCCGAGGCGCTGCGCGATCTCGTCCGCGTTGCGCTCCACCCAGCGCCACTCGAACAGCGGCCGGTCGGTCGCGGCCAGCACGTACTCGCTCACCGGGCGAGCATACGGGCGGTGACCGACACTGACGGGCGGACGATCTCACTATGTGGTTTCTGTCGGTGCCCGCGGATAGGGTCGCTGGCGACGAACAGCACTGGGAGGGTGAACAGGTATGCGGTGGACACGGAGCCTGCGGGCGGCAGGGATTCTCGCGGTGGCGGTCCTCGGGCTCACGGCCTGCGGCGGCGGGGACGACGGCGGCACGGCCGCACCGGGCAAGGGCGGCGCGCCGATCGTGGTGGCGTCGTTCAACTTCACGGACAGCCAGATCCTGGCGGAGGTGTACGCGCAGGCGCTGGAGGCGAAGGGCTACCCGGTCCAGCGGAAGTTCAACATCGGCTCGCGGGAGCTGGTGTACCCGTCGCTGAAGTCGGGCGAGCTGCAGTTCATCCCCGAGTACCAGGGCGCGGCGATCAGCTCCGGGTTCAACGAGCAGGCGCCGAACGATGCGGCGTCCGAGCACGCGAAGCTCGCCGAGCTGTTCAAGCCGTCCGGCGTCGGGCTGCTGGACTACGCGCCGGCGGAGAACAAGAACACCTACGTGGTGAAGTCCGATCTCGCGCAGCAGCAGGGCCTGCGGACGATCAGCGACCTGAAGAAGCTGGACAAGGTCGTGCTGGGCGGCCCGCCGGAGTGCGGCACCAGGGCCAACTGCTTCATCGGCTTCCGTGACGTCTACAAGCTGAACGTCACGTTCTCGAGCATCCAGGAGTCCGGCCCGCGGGTCGAGCAGCTGCGTTCGGGCGCGGTCACGGTGATCCCGCTCGACTCGGTGAACCCGCTGGTCGGAAACCCCGACTTCACCGCGCTGGAGGACGACCAGAAGATCGTCGCGACCGAGAACATCGTGCCCGCGGTGAACCAGAAGGTGCTCGACGAGCGTGGCCCCGACTTCGCCGCGGCGGTCAACGCGGTGAGCGCGAAGCTGACCACAGAGCAGCTGCGTGAGCTGAACAAGCAGGTCGACGAGGACGGCGACCAGGTGGCGGACGTCGCCAAGGACTGGCTGTCGCAGCAGGGTCTCCTCTGATCGATAGAGTCGCGGGCGACAGCGTTCGAGCAGATCAGGAGGGGTTATGGCGAAGGTCACCGCAAGCGCGGAACGGACGATCGACGCACCGGCCGACAAGGTGCGGGCGCTGGTCGCGGACTACGCCGAGACCCGGCCCAAGATCCTGACCGAGCACTACCGCGACTACGAGGTGGTCGAGGGCGGCACCGGCGCCGGCACGAAGGCGAAGTGGAAGCTGCAGGCCACCTCCAAGCGGGTGCGGGACGTCGCGGCGAGTGTGTCCGAGCCGGAAGCGGGCACCCTCGTCGAGACGGACGCCAACTCCAGCATGGTCACGACCTGGACGGTGCGGCCCGCGGGCGAGCGCAGCACCGTCCGGATCGAGACCACCTGGCAGGGCGCGGGCGGCATCGGGGGCTTCTTCGAGAAGACCTTCGCGCCGGCCGGGCTCCGCCGGATCTACGACGGGGTGCTGGGCAAGCTCGCCGAGCTCGTCTAGCCGCGCCGCTCGGTGCGGTGGCTGTAGCCTCGGCCACAAAGCGGAATCAGCGCCCCGGTTAGTGTGTTGGCAGCCGTGGAGACACACTTCCGACACCCACTGGAGCGCATGATGAGCACCACCGCGACCGAGATCCGGCTCGCCTCCCGTCCGCACGGTGCGCCGACGCTGGACAACTTCGACGTGGTCGACGTCGAGGTGCCGCGGCCCGGCGACGGCGAGGCCCTGGTCCGCAACCTGGAGATCAGCGTCGACCCGTACATGCGCGGCCGGATGAGCTCGGCCAAGTCGTACGCGCCGCCGTACGAGGTCGGCAAGGTGATGCTGGGCGGTGCGGTCGGTGAGGTCGTCGAGTCGAACACCGACGCCCTGCGGCCGGGCGACCTGGTGCTGCACGGCTTCGGCTGGCGTTCCCACGCCGTGGTCACCCCGAAGCAGGCGGCCAAGATCGACGCGGGCGCGGCGCCGCGCGAGGCGTACCTCGGCGTGCTCGGCATGACCGGCCTCACCGCGTACGCCGGGCTGACCGAGATCGCGCGGTTCCAGCCGGGTGACACCGTGTTCGTCTCGGGCGCGGCCGGTGCGGTCGGGTCCGTCGTCGGCCAGCTGGCGAAGCTGAAGGGCGCCAAGCGGGTCATCGGCAGCGCCGGATCGGCCGAGAAGGTCCGGCACCTCGTCGAGGACCTGGGCTTCGACGCCGCGTTCAACTACAAGGACGCGCCGGTCGCGAAGCAGCTGGAAGAGGCCGCGCCGGAGGGCATTGACGTCTACTTCGACAACGTCGGCGGCGAGCACCTGGAAGCCGCCATCAACTCGGCGAACGTGCACGCGCGGATCGCCGTATGCGGGATGATCTCGATCTACAACGCCACCGAGCCGCCCGCCGCGCCGCGGAACCTGGGCCAGATCATCGGCAAGCGGCTGGACATCCGCGGGTTCCTGGTGAGCGACCACTACGACCTGCAGGCGAAGTTCCTCGAGGAGGTCGCGCCGCTGGTCCGCTCCGGCGAGATCAAGTACGAGGAGACGATCGTCGAGGGGCTGCGCAACGCCCCGCAGGCCTTCCTGGACCTCCTCGCGGGCGCCAACACCGGCAAGATGCTCGTGCGCGTCTGATACGCCCGCCGACGTACGGCGAAGAGACGCTGCCAGGCAGACGCCGCGAGAGCTCCGAACGCCGACCATCGTCGGCATGACCCTCGCACTTCGCGAAAGCCTCTGGACCCGCGCCCGGCCAGTCGAGCGCGTGGCCTACGTGGTGGCCGCCGTCCTGTTCACCAGCGGCCTCGTGCACCTGGTGGTCCTAGTGGCGAGCGGCACCACGTGGGAGGGGCCGCTGTCGTACCGCAAGGCCATGACGTTCGGCCTGTCCTTCGGCCTCACCCTGGCCAGCGTCGCCTGGGCGACGAGCTTCCTCCAGGTCCGCCGCCGCACCCCGCTGCTCGGCGCGCTCACCGCGGTGAGCGTCGCCGAGGTCGCCCTGGTGACGCTGCAGGTCTGGCGCGGGGTGCCGTCGCACTTCAACTTCGAGACCGGCTTCGACACCGCCGTCTCCTACAGCCTCGCCGCGGGCGGCGCGGTGATCATCGTGACCGTGTCGGCCTTCGCCGTGGCGGCCTGGCGGACGACGAACCTCAGCCCGAGCATGACGCTTGCCCTGCGGTTCGGGCTCGTCGTGCTGTTCGCGGCCATGGTGGTCGGCGCAATCATGATCGCCGACGGCGTCACCCTCGCCCGCGGCGGACAACCGCAGCTCGCCTACACGACCGCGGGTTCGCTCAAGCTCGTGCACGCGGTCACGATGCACGCGGTCCTCGTGGTCCCCGGGCTGGCCTGGCTGCTGCGGCACGCGCCGGAACGCCGTCGCACCAAGGCGATCCAGGCCGCCGTCGGTGTATACACGCTGCTGATCGCGGGCGCGGTGCTCGCGGCCTAGAACACCACCGTGCGGTTGCCGTGCACCAGCACGCGGCTCTCCAGGTGCCACCGCAGGCCGCGGGCGAGCGTGATCTTCTCGATGTCCCGGCCCTTGCGCACCAGGTCGGGCACGGTGTCGCCGTGGTCGACGCGGATCACGTCCTGCTCGATGATCGGCCCGGCGTCCAGGTCGGCGGTCACGTAGTGGCACGTCGCGCCGACCAGTTTCACGCCGCGGCGGTGCGCCTGGTGGTAGGGCCGCGCGCCGATGAACGACGGCAGGAAGCTGTGGTGGATGTTGATCGCCCGGCCGGACCACGCCTGGCACAGCTCCGGCGGCAGGATCTGCATGAACCGCGCGAGCACGACGGCGTGCGGGTCGTGCTCGTCGACCAGCTTGCGCACCTCGGCGAACGCCTCCGCCTTGTCGCCGGCGGGGAAGGGCACGTGGTGGAACGGGATGCCGTGCGCCCGCGTGATGTCCGCGAGGTTGTCGTGGTTGCCGATCACCGCCCGCACGTCGACGTCCAGCTCACCGGCGGCGACCCGGCCCAGGATGTCGTAGAGGCAGTGCCCCTCCTTGGACACCAGGATCACCACGCGGCGGCGCTCGGAGGTGTCCTCGACCCGCCAGTTCGACTCGGCCGACAGCGACGTCGCCACCTCGGCGAAGCGCGACCGCAGTTCGTCCACACCGAACGGCAGCGAGTCCGCCCTGACCTCCTGGCGGGTGAAGAACCAGCCGGTGTCCGGGTCGGTGTGGTAGGCGGCCTCGACGATCCAGCCGCCCGCGTCGGCGAGGAAGGACGACACGCGCGCGACGATGCCGGTGCGGTCGGGACAGCCGAAGGTGATCACATAACGTCGTTCGGACACGGCCCCATCTTCCCCGCCGCGCCCCGTCACGGCGCGGCCAGGGGCTCCAGGAGACGCACGTCACCGGTCACCGAGGCGTGGCTGGGCCGCCCCCACACGCGCCGGTACACCGCGTCGGCGGTGCCCGCGACCGTCACGTCGGCCTCGAACGCGGCCGTCACCGGCTCGATCGTCCCGGGCTGCCCCGGGTGCAGCACGACCCGCCACATGCGACCGGCGTCGGCGGCGTGCACGAGCACCGAGCCGGACAAGTCGAACTGGTCCCACTTCGCGCGCGTCGGCAGCATCCAGGCGAGCAGCTCGTCGACGCCGTCCGCGGCGAACTCCGGGTCGAACACGAGCGACGGGACCGCGGACGCCTCCGCGCTGCCTGCCAGCGCGTGCTCGGCGTCCAGCCGGTGGATCGCCGTCTCGTGCGCCTGCCGCCGCGCCCAGGACCGCGTGGTCTGCTCGTAGCGGGTCCACGGCAGCCACGCCGGCGCCGCGGGATCGGCGAGTCCGGCGAGCATCCCCTGCAGCTGCTCGTCCCACCAGGACAGCAGTTCAGTCCAGTCGGCGGGCGGCTGCCCGCGGGTCACGTTCGCGCCGGTGGGATCGGCGAGCGCGGACCGGACCCACGAGTGGACCTTCGCCAGGTGGTCGACGAGGCGCTGGACAGTCCACTTCGGACAGGTCGGCACCGGCGCCTCCGGTCCCGTCCGCACCGCGGCCGCGCGCAGGGCCCGGCACTGCGCCTCGATCATCGCGAGGTACTCGGCGTGCTGCATGCCGTGAGCGTAACCGCCGCACCACCTCGATGACACCGACCATGATCAACCCGATGCCGAACGACAACAGCAGCCCCTTGGCGGGCTGCCCGTCGAAGCTCGCGCCGCCGATCGCGCCGATGATCACGCTGTAGACGGCCCAGATCCCGGCGCCCAGCGCGTCGAGCGCGATGAACCGCGCCCACGGCACGCCCATGCTGCCCGTCGCCAACCCGCTCGCGACCCGGCCGCCCGGGATGTACCGGCCGGCCACGATCAGCAGCCCGGCGTTGCGGTCGACCTGTCCGCGGGCCCACTCGTAGCGGTCCTGCTTCCCGCCGCGCAGCCACCGCGTCAGCGCGGGCGCGGCGCCCCGGCCGACCGCGTGCGACAGGCAGTCGCCGGCGAGCGCTCCGGCGGCCGCGAGCAGCGCGAGCAGCGCCAGCTTCGGCACGTCGGTGCCGAGCAGCACGGCGACCGTGATCACCGTCGTCTCGCTCGGCATGAACGGCAGCAGCGCGTCCAGGCCCGCCACCGCGAACACGATGAGCCACAGCCAGGGCGATCCCAGGGCGCCCTGGAGCAGCTCACCGAGGTGGTTCAGGAAGTCAAGCATGCGCCGGGACCCGGGTGAACCGGACGACGTCCTGGGCTCGCGCGGCCAGCTCGCGCCGGTCGCCGGCGGGCTCCAGCGGCGGGTGCGCGGTCAGCTCGATCCGCAGGTCGCGGGCGCGCGCGACGCGGCTCAGCGACGGCAGGAGAGCGTCGTCGCCGACGAAGGCCGCGACCGTGCTCGGCTGCCCGCCCTGGGAGTAGGCGAAGGTCACCGGCCGCACCGGCGCGCCGGCGTCGATGGCGGCCTGGAACGCGGCGCGCCGGAACGTGCCGCCCTGGCCGCCGCACCACGTCGTGCCCTCGGGGAACACGACGACCGACTCGCCGGCGCGGAGCGCGTCGGCCAGCCCGGCCACCACCGCGGGCAGTTCCCGCAGCTCGCGCCGGGCGATGAACCGGGTGCCGCAGGCCTGCGCGAGCGACCCGATGACCGGCCACGAGCGCACCTCGCGCTTCGCCAGGAACCCAACCGGGTCGACGGCCAGCAGCGCGACGATGTCCAGCCACGACACGTGGTTGGCCACGATCAGGGTGCCGGTGCCCGCGGGTACCCGCAGGAGGTCGGTGTTCGCGTCCAGGGTGACGCCGAGGGCGTCGAGCACCCCGCGGGCGTGCGGGCGCAGGTTCCCCCGCCGCACCCCGGCGAGGACCGAGCCCAGCGCCAGCCACCGTCGCACGGTCCGCAGTGTGCTGATCTCAGGCAGCCGGTGGGTGACGCAGCGAGGGGTACAAGGTGAAGTCACGTCCCACGGGTTCATGAATTCTCCCCGAGGAAGAACCTGCGGTAGCGCTCGCCGATCTCGTCGACCGCCAGCACGGTGAAGAAGTCGGCGACCGCGAAGTCCGGGTCGTGCGCGGGCGGCCCGCCGACCCACGCGCCCAGGCGCAGGTAACCGCGCAGCAGCGGCGGGTGCGCGGGCATCACCACCGCCGTCGTCTACGGGGTGCTCTCGCTCGTCGCGGCGCTGCCGGGCGTCCTGGCGCTCAGGAGCCGAGAAGGGGCAGGT
>NZ_JBEXTZ010000168.1:0-9936 GCF_040614195.1 Amycolatopsis sp. NPDC006125 | reverse complement strand
GTGGGCCCGGAGAGACTCGAACTCTCACTGGCATGGACCTACTTTCTCGTCGTTTTGCGGTGTCCTATGGCGGTTTGTGTCGTTCCAAATTGCCTGGTCATGCTGCCTAGCGCGCGATCTCAAGTCCTCCGTAGTCCTCCGGCGTTCTAGGCATGTCTGCTGCAATCGGTGCTGTATATCCCTTTAGGACGGACAACTGCCGTTGCATGTCCGCGAGCTGTGCGGCCAGGACCTCAACGTCCACAGCGGGCACCGCCGGTTCCACCGGCGTCACCTTCCCGCGCCGCCGGTCGAGAGCGTCCCGGACCCCGTCGAAGCCGGTGTCGGACAGGTGGGCGTACATCTTGGTGATCTCCCACGAGGAGTGCCCCATCAGCTCCGCCAGCTCCGCGACCGACACGCCCTCCTGGATCAGCCACGAGGCGTAGGTGTGCCGCATGTCGTGCGGCCGCACCCGGCCCTCGACGCCGGCCAGGTCGAGCGCCTTGCGCCAGATCGTCTTGCCCCAGTCGTTCGACTTGATCGGCGCACCGCGGGCGCCGCGGAACAGCAGGTCACCCCCGCACCGGCTGATGTCGTGGGTGAGCCCGCACGTGCTGCCCCGACCCCGCGCGGCGTGCTCGCGGTACTGGAGCAGCTTGCCCGTGAGGTCGGCCGGCAGCGGGACCGTGCGCCGCTGCTTGTCCTTGAGCGGCGAGATGGTCCGCGACTTCTGGTTGAACTGCTCGACCACGTGGATGACCTTGCGGTCGAAGTCGATGCGGTTCCAGTGCAGTCCTGCCAGCTCGCCGAACCGGAGGCCGGTGTTCACGCCCAGCCACACGATCAGGGCGTTGAACCCGTCCATGTAGAAGGTGATGCCCTCGACCTCGTCAGGGGTGAGGTACCGCTCGACCCCTTCCGGAAGATCCGGATAGGGCACCGGTTTCGCCGGGTTCGCCCCGAGTCGCTTCGCTTCGACGGCCGCATTGAGCGAGGTCTTCAGCAGCATCAGGGCGTTGCGGACGGTCCAGGGCGATCGCTTCCTCTCCGTCCGGCGACGGGGCTTCAGCATGCCCTTGACCCACTTCGACACCTCCAGCGTGGTGATGTCCTTGAGCGGGACCTTTCCCCAGTGCGGCGTGATGTGGTTGTCCGCGGTCGACCTGTAGCAGTCGTCGGTGGCGTAGGACAGGTTCCGGGACTCGTGCCACAGCTCGAACCAGGCGCCCCAGGTGATCTTGCCCCCCTCGACGTCGACCGCGCCGGGCTCGCGCTGCTCGGACTCGAGTCGGCTGGCCTCGCGAAGCGCCTTGGGGCGCTGGGTGAACGTGCCGGCGGACTGCTCGCGGCCGAGGGCATCGCGGTAGCAGCCCTGGTACTTGCCGGAGGAGAGCTGTCGTGTCCAGGCCATCAGTTCTCCACGGGTCGGAGTCTGGCGACGTTGCTGGTGCCGGTCTGGGCTGGGACTTCGCTGTCGGCGAAGGCTTGCGCCCAGAGGTTGCCGCGATCGGTGAGGGTTCGCATTCGGTGTAGCTCCTCTCTGAACTCAGCGGTGAGCCGCCGGAGGTCTTCACGGACCTCGTCGGTCAGCTCCTGCATTTGATCTTCGATCTCCGTGGTGATCTTCCGACGTGTCTCGAAATGCAGCTTCTTCGTCCGCCGGAGCATCCTCTGATGCCCGATGATTTTGAATACGCCTTGCCACGAAATCGCACTGAAAACTGCGCCGAGCAGTGCCGGGCTACGTGGCCAGTCGGCCAGGTCGATCATGACCGTCATGGCAACGGTGAAGGCGGTGACGAGGACTGATCCCTCGACTGCGAGTCGGAGCAGGTTGTGGCGGGGACGTGGGTTGACGACGGACACGTGCGGTCCCTTCCGGTGGTGCGCGACTTGGTGATCTACCGTCGGCTCTACCGGGTGATCGACACGGCCTGTTAGCAGTTCACGGTCGATTCGCCGAGATATTCGCTCATATGGACGGTGTTTGATTCCATTTGGGTCAACTGGCCGCTTGACTATCACCTGTCTGTAGTGCGCTCTCATCACCCGACGGGGGTAACTCACTCGCTTCACTGCGGAGCTTCAAGGCCTTTCGCAGGAACGCCTCGGCCGCTTCGTGTCCCTCGGCAGCCTCGACTAGCGCCGCAACGTGTCCCAGCTCCTGGTAGCTCATCTCCAAGAGTTGCTGGCGGGCGTCGGTCTTCTGGTCGGGAATCGCACCTTCCGGGTTGGGCTCGCGCGGCGCGTCGGTCGGCGCCTTGGGCGCGGCGTCGAGCGGTTGTGACGGGGGCCGCTCAATTCCGCGCTCCAAGATTGCGCGAGCCGTGCCGATCGGCCAGCCGGCCGATCGGTCCAGCATGGTGAGGGTCTTGCCGCGGGGGCGTACCTCTTCTCGTTCAATCCGCTGGACTGTCGCGATCCCCAGTCCGCTGCGGTTCGCGAACTCCAGCTGGGAGAGCTCAAGGTCGCCGCGGGCCGCCTTGACGGCGTCCGCCAGTCGCTTCACATCACTTCCCGTCACTCGTACAGCATGACGTGCGGGTCTAGTGCTGTCTACGCGGGCTAGCGGCCTTGACCTTGGTCTGTTGCGATCAGAGCGCATCGATGTCACCTCCTTTCACATCACAGTTGTACCGCTTCGCATCGCTTCAAATCAAGTACTTGTAGAAGTGAGTTGAAGCGATGTAGAGTGATTGCATGGTTAAGAGGAACGACGAGATGGTGCCGGTCCGGCAGGAGGTGATGGCTGCCCGCCGGAACGGCCGCGGCCTCACTCGCCCTCAACTGGCCCAGCGTGTGGAGTGCTCTCCCTCCCACCTCGCCAACGTCGAGGCCGGCCGGAAGTGGGCGAAGCTCGCCCTGGTCAACCGCATCGCCCGCGAGCTCGGCTGCTCCACCGACGAGCTGATCAACCACGACGCACTCAGGGCGGCGGCGTGAGCAGCGGGAACGCGGGCACACACCCGACGGGTGGCGCCGGATCCGGCCCCGGCCGCGTGGCAGATGACGAGCAGACCTGGTGGACCCCCGCCGAAGCTGCGTCGTACGCGCGGTGCAGCCGGAATCGAGTCCACCTGGCGCTCGAATCGGGCGAGTTGCACGGACACCAGGCTCGCAAAGGCGGCCGGTGGCGCATCAAGCGCGAGGCCGTGGACGCCTGGATTCAGGGCCTCGACGAGAGCCAGGCCGCGGCGCTGTGCGGATGCATACAGCTCCGGCCAGTACGCCGCGCTGCCTGATTCCCACCCATGAAGAGACCCGTCTCCGCGCCGCTACCGCGGAAGACGGGCCGAGACCACCGGAACCCCACAGGAAGGAGCACCCGGTGACCAGCACGATCGTACCCGGCAAGCACGACCCCGACGGAGCAGCGACTGCCGACGGCTACGCCACCGTCCCGTTTATCGAGGTGTGGCGCAGCGTCCGCGGAGACCAGCCCGTCCAGGCCGACACCACGCATCGCCAGCACGCGCCCGAGGAAACCACCGTCGTCGACCTGCTGCCGATCTCCGGCGCCCTGCCCGCCGACCTGCCGGTGCCGGGCCCGCGTTTCGGCGCTTGGGCATGGCTCGAGCGGCTGACCGCGCGGGTGCGCAGCTGGTTCGCGCAGGAGGCAGACGAGGCCGATGTGCCCGCCGTGGTCTCGCAGGTGGAGCAGACCATGCCGATCCCGCGGCACGCCGACATCGTCGCCCTCATCGAAGCTGCGGGCGCGCGCGGTCTGTTGCTCGAGGTTGACCCGCACTTCGTGAGCTGGCCGTGCGACTGGTGCGGGATGGAGAACGCGGTCGCGGTCATGCGGGTCAGCGCGACCGACCGGCACTGGCAGATCGAACCGTGCCGCGACTGTGCGCCCGCTGCCGTGCGCCGTGTCCCCGGTGACGCGGACATCGCGATCGAGCTGCCCGAGCACGCCACCAACATGCTGGAGGCCCTGCGATGAGCGCGAACGTCTGGCACCCGCAGAGCACGCTGTTCCGCGTCCTCGCCGAGCACGTCGGCTTCTTCCCCGACCTGTCGCACGTGATCGTTCACCGCGGGGACAGGGAGGTGGCCGCGGAGCTGCAGGTCAGCGCTCGCGAGTTCCTCGGCGAGGCCGGCGCCGCGCCCGCCGTGCTGATGTGGGCGAAGACCCTGGCCGGGCCGCGGGTCTACCTCCGTCGGCACGGCGAGGAGGGACACCGCACCGAGGTTCGGGTCCGGGGCGGTATCGACGACCTGATCGTGGACGTGTGGGTGATCGAGGACGGCGAGCTGCACCGCCTGGTCGACCCGACGAAGTGGACCACCGAGATCACCGTCGACCAGCTCGCGCAGTACGTCGCGACCGGCGCCCTGGAGGCGGTGTGAGTGCCGACATCACGGCCCTGATGCCGGTGCCCGCGCTGGCCGTCGCCGTGCTCGTGCTCCTGACCCTCCTGGGCGTCACGGTGGGAGGTGGTCGACGATGACCGCCACCCTGGAGCGCCTGCAGATCACCGAGCCCGGGGTCTACGACATCCCGGCCGAGGCCTACCACGCCGACCCGGTCCCCGGCGGCTCGCTGTCCTCGTCCGGCGCCCGGTTGCTGATGCCGCCGAGCTGCCCGGCGATCTTCAAGCACCGCATGGACAACCCCGAGCCCTACGTGAAGGAGTTCGCGCTCGGCAGCGCCGCGCACAAGCTTGTGCTCGGCGCGGGCGACGAGTTCGCGGTGATCGACGCCGCTGACTGGCGGACCAAGGCTGCCCGGCAGGAGCGCGAGGAGGCGCAGGCCGCCGGGCTGATCCCGCTGCTGCAGCACCAGTTCGACCAGGTCGAGGCCATGGCCCAGGCGCTGCGCGAGCACCCGACCGCGTCGGCGCTGTTCGACTCCGCGCGCGGCGGCCGGCCAGAGCAGGCGCTGTTCTGGCGCGACAAGCTCACCGGCATCACCCGCCGCGCGCTGCTCGACTGGCTCCCGGCGAAGGTGCCTGGCCGACGGATGATCCTGGCGGACTACAAGACCGCGGCCAGCGCCGAGCCGACCGCGATCGCGAAAGCGGTCTACAACCACGGCTACCACCAGCAGGCCGCCTGGTACATCGACGGCGTGGTCGAGCTCGGCCTCGACGAGGACCCGGCGTTCGTCTTCGTGTTCCAGGAGAAGGAACCGCCCTACCTGGTGACCGTCATCGAGCTGGACCGCGTCTCGCTGATGTGGGGCGACGTGCTCAACCGCGCCGCGCTCGCCCGCTACCGCCACTGCGTGGAGACCGGCCGCTGGCCCGGCTACGCCGACGACGTCCAGCTCGTCTCCCTGCCCGTCTGGGCCCAGCGCGAATACGAAGCCGCGGAGTCGCGCGGCGACTACAACCCCGGAGGCATCACCCGATGACCAGCACCGACATCACCCTGCCCTCGGCTGCCGCGCCGGCTCCGCGACCCGACCAGGTCGGGCAGGCCACCGCGATCGAGCAGTCCCGCGCGATCGCCCAGGTCCAGGCGGCCGTCCTCATCGCCCGCCAGTACCCGCGCAACGTGCAGCGCGCCATCGCCGCCATGCAGGAGGCCACCGCGCGGCCGTCGCTGGCCAACTCCGCCTTCTACGAGTACCGCCGCGGCGGCGAGCGCGTCACCGGGTCCACGATCAAGCTGGCCCAGGAGCTGGCGCGCATCTGGGGCAACGTCGACTTCGGACTCGCCGAGCTCTCGCTCGACACGGTCGCCGGGCAGTCCGAGATGCTGGCCTACGCCTGGGACCTGGAGTCCAACGCCCGCTTCTCCCAGATCGTGATCGTCAAGCACATCCGCGACAAGAAGGTCAACGGCGAGAAGATCGCCGAGCGCGTCTCGGACCAGCGCGACATCTACGAGCTGAACACCTCCAACGCAGCTCGCCGACTGCGCGAGTCCATCCGCCGCGTGGTGCCGGACTGGTTCTTCGAGGAGGCCGAGGCGCGCTGCCGCGCCACCTTGGAGAACCCGGGCGACGGGCTCACGGTGCCCCAGCGGATCGCGAAGGTCATCCGCGCGTTCGAGAACGGGTTCGGCATCGACGTCAAGCGCCTGGAGGAGCGCGTCGGCAAGGCGGCCGACAACTGGACCGCGTGGGACGTCGCGCAGCTCACGATCACCGGCGACTCGCTGCACCGCGGCGAGTTGCGCGTCGAGGAGGAGTTCCCGCAGCGCCGGGTCACGGCCGCCGAGATCGCCGGGGCCACCGCGCCGACGGCGCAAGCCGCTCCTGGCGCTACGGCGGAGCCCACTGCCGATGCCGCGGCCGCAGCACCGCAGACGGAGCCCGGGCCGGCCCCTGAGCCCGCGCAGGCGGAACCCGCCGACGCGCCCGCGAAGGCCGAGGCCTCGGTCACGAAGGCCCAGCTCGACAAGCTGCACGCCACCCTCACCGAACTCGAGGTGAAGGAGCGTGCCGACAAGCTCAGCGTCACATCGATGATCGCTGGTCGGAAGCTCGCCTCCTCCGCGGACCTCACCATGCGCGAGGCCTCGAAGGTCATCGAGACCCTCACCCGCTGCCTCGGAAGTGCCGAGCCCGTGCGCGAGCTGGACGCGGTCCTGGCCTCCCTCGACAGCCAGGAGGCGAGGGCATGACCAGCGTGGACAACGGGCTGCGGATCCTGCAGCTGACGGCCGAAAACCTCAAGCGCATCAAGGCCGTCGACATCACGCCCGAGGGCGACGTCGTCGTGATCTCCGGCCGGAACGGACAGGGCAAGACCAGCGTGCTCGACGCGATCGAGTTCGCCCTGGCCGGCACCGCCGCGCAGAAGACCACCCCGCGCCCGATCCGCGACGGCGAGGACACCGCGCGGGTCGTGCTCGACCTCGGCGACCTGATCGTGAAGCGCGAGTGGCGTGGCGACCGCCAGGCCCTCACCGTCACCGCCCGGGACGGCGCGAAGTACAGCTCGCCGCAGCGGATGCTCGACGACCTGATCGGCCGCCTCAGCTTCGATCCGCTCGCGTTCAGCCAGCTGTCCGAGAAGGACCAGCGCGCGCAGCTGCTGTCCCTGATCGAGACCCCGTTCGATCTCGCCCAGCTCGACCAGGAACGGCAGGCGGTCTACGACGAGCGCACCGCCGTCAACCGCGACGCGAAGCGCCTGGCCGCGCAGCTCGACGCCATGGAGCGCGCGCAGCCCGGGCTCCCGGCTGAGCCGGTCGAAGCTGCCGAGGTGCCCCTGGCCGACGCGATCGCCGAGCTGCGCGAGGCCCAGAACGCGCACCAGCGCTACGAGATCGCGCTGCGCACCCACCACGACGCCGCGGCCCGGGTCGAGGAGCTGCGCCGCCAGCTGGCCGAAGCCGAGCAGGTGCTGGCCGAGTGGCCGAAGCCGGACGGGACCACCCTGCCGGACGTCGCCGCGCTGCAGGCGAAGGTCGAAGGCCTCGACACCGCGAACCGGCAGGCCCGGGCCGAGGCCGCGGAGACGAACCGGAAGATCGCGGCCGCGGCGGAGTACCGGCGGCAGGAGCAGATCTTGGTCGCCACCAAGGGCACCGCCGACGACCTCACCGAGCGCCTGGCCGCCATCGAGCAGACCAAGGCCAACGCCCTCGCCGCCGCCCGGATGCCGATCGCGGGGCTCGGGTTCGACGAGCACGGCGTCACGTACAAGGGCGTGCCGTTCTCGCAGTGCTCCGCCGCCGAGCGCCTCCGCGTCTCACTCGCCATGGCGATGGCGCTCAACCCGCGCCTGCGGGTCATCCGCATCACCGACGGCTCCTTGCTCGACTCGGACAACATGCGGCTCATCGAGGAGATGGCCGGCCAGCACGGGTTCCAGGTGTGGGTCGAGCGCGTCGACGAGTCCGGCTCGGTCGGCGTGGTCATCGAAGACGGCGAGGTCCGGCTGGCGCGGCAGGAGGTGGCGCCGTGAAGGACTACGTCCCTGCCGCCGCCCAGATCTCCGGGAAAGCCTGCCTCTGGATCGTCGGCGTGCTCCTGGCCGCCGTCCTCGGGCCGCTCCTGGTGATGGTGCTCGCCGACTGGATCGGGAGGTACTGACCATGCCCGACCTCAACCCCGGCCAGCGCGTCCGCATCGGCGTCACCTACGGCACCGTCATCCCGCACCACGACACCGTGCGGGTCCGGCTCGACACCGGCCACGAGGCAAACTTCGCCACCCGCGTCGTCGTGCCCATCGACAGCCCGGAGCCCGGCAAGGAGTGGGCCGTCCAGCACCCGGACTTCACGCTCGTGCCGCAGAGCGAGAGCGCCGCCCGCTTCACCCAAGCCCAGATCCCAGGCTCCGTGCTCGTCCACTGGGACGGCGAGCAGTGGCAGGCGGTGACCCCGTGAACCACGCGCTCGCGACCGCGGCCTACAACACCGCCTTCGCCCTGCTCCTCCTCGACAGCCTCGTCCCCTGCCCGCCGCTGCGCCACGCCGCCGGCAAGGTCGCCAACTTCGGGCACAAGCTCGCCGCCGCGCAGGCCCGGGCAGACCGAACCAGGGCGCTGCCATGACGTCGACGAAACCGGACGTGTATGCGGTGCTGAAGCGCACCGACGAGCGGATCGCCCGCCAGCGCGGGTACGACCCGCTCGGGGACGACACGATCAAGCCGTTCGCGGACGCCGTTCGGCCGCTGATCGAGACCGGCGCTGCGGCCGGTCCGAGTCCGGCTGCGGCCGCCGAGCTGCAGCACAAGGACGACGTGATCGCGGAGCTGCGGCGGATCGTCGATGGGCACGCCCGGTCGTGCGACCGGCTCCAGGCCGACAAGCAGCGCCTGGCCGAGGAACTCGAGCAGGCGCGCGCCGAACTTGCCGCCGCCAGAGCGGAAGCGAACGAGGCGAAGGCCGAGTTCCGCGGCGCCAGCGGCGAGGTGAACCGCCTGACGAGCGAATTGCGCGCGGGCCGGCAGCAGCTGACCCGCGCCATGGCGGCCGCCGACGAGGAGGCCGCGAAGCTCAAGGCGCGCATCGCTGAGCTGGAGCAGGTCGCCGACCGGTCCTCTGCGGAGGGCGCAGCGCATCGGCACTTCTACCTGGCTGCGGAGCCGGGGCAGCCCATCGGGCCGTGCATGGATCCGGCGTGCGGCAAGCCGTACCCGCGCAACCACATCGCCGACCGCTCGGCCGAGGTCTCCTCGACGCCGCAGGAGCCGTGGGCGCCGCTGTTCCAGCAGATCCGCGGTGAGCTGGCCGACTGGGGGAGCGGGGGCTGATGAACGAGACCCAGCAGCACGCGCTGCCCCTGTGGTCCGGCGGCGACATCAGCGCCTACCGGCCGATGTTCGCCGTCGACGAGCGCGTCGGGTACCGCGGTGACCCGGCGTGGCGGGGCCGCGTCGTGCAGGTCGCGTTCGACAAGGCCAGCAACCGCAACCACTTCTGGGTCATCTGGACCATCGGGCAGCCCGGCGGCCCGCACGTCTACACCGCCGGATCGCTCTGCCGCGCACCCGAGCTGACCGCGGCCGAGCGGCGCCGCGAGCGGCAGGGCGAGTGGCTCACCAGCGGGTTGCACCCGCTCACCGCCGCCCTGGGCTGGCCGCTGCGCCTGCACCCCGACGCCCCGCCCGCGGCCGACCACAACGCCCCCGGCCCGCGCTGCGGCACCTGCCTCTTCCGCGAGCTGCTCAAACACCACGACAACACCTACGCCAAGTGCGCCGCCGGGAACGGCGCGCGCCGCACCCACGGCCCCGGCACGGACATCCGCGCCTGGTGGCCCGCGTGCATCGACCACCAGGAGTGGAACTCATGAACGATGCCACCGCGACCCTGGACAAGCCGACGCTGCTGCTGTTCACCGCGTGGGCCAAGGCCAACCACATCAACCTGACGCCACGGCCGGCGACCGCGACCCGCCCGAGCCAGATCACGGCCGAGCAGATCTACACCGACGAGCGCCAGGTGCCCGAAGGGCAGTTGCTCACGCTGCGCGAGTACCAGGTGCTCGCCGGCATGGCGCTGGGCATGACGAACGAGGAGATCGGTGCCGACCTCTACATCTCGG
>NZ_JBEXTZ010000167.1:0-9957 GCF_040614195.1 Amycolatopsis sp. NPDC006125 | reverse complement strand
GGCCGCCCCGATCGGCGCGGCCCGCACCGATCGGGGCTTGGTCTGCGCGGCCGGTGCCGATCGGGAGTCCGCTCGGCCGTTGAGGTGCCTCGCGCCGGCTGGTCCTGCCGCGACGGACGCCTGCGGGAGCCGCTCCCTCCACCGTCATGCGCCGCGCCGGCCTCCGGTGGCGCGCGGGCTGGGTCAGCTGGGCATGAGGCCTCCTTCCTGGCAGTCGCTCAGGCGGCGGAGTGTGTCGGGCGGGAGTTGGTGGCTCAGGCAGATCCGGAGGAGCTCCGCGAGGCGGTGGCCGGGGTGGGCGGCCAGTGCGTTGTCGAACGCCAGGGCGGCCAGGACGCCGTCCCCGCGGCGGTAGGCCGAGTAGCCGAGGAGCACGGCCGGCTCGGCGCGTTCCGGCATCGGGGTGCGGCGGACGAGTTCGAGCCACAGCCGTTCGGCGGCGGTGGACGGGGGTTCGCCGGGCGGGTCGGCCGTCGTGAGGCAACGGTCGCGCACCGTGAGGTCCGACAGGGCCATCGCCAGGGAGACCACGTCGTCGTCGCTCAGGTCGAAGTCGCCCGCGACGGCCCGGGCCAGGGCGACGCGGACGACGGCGAGGTGCTCGGCCGACTGCGCCTCGCCGAACCAGTCCGGTTCGGCACCGCCCATCGCGGCGTGCCAACCCGCTGGGCCGCCCGCGGCGGGCTCGGCTGACTCCGCTTCGCCGCACCGGCCCGGTGCGGCGCCGCCCTTGGCGGTCGGTGCAGCCGACTTTGCCTCGGTGAACGCACCCAGTGCGGCGCCGTGCGTTGCCTTGTTGGGATTGGCCGCCGTGGGCTGCTGTGCCTTGCTTGCCGGCCCAGTGGGGCTCGGTCTCGTCAGTCCGTTGTCGATCGCTTCGTCCAGCATGTGTTGCCGCCGGGTGATGGCGGCTGGGTCGTCGGGGTCGAGCAGGCGTGCCATCTCCTCGCGGCTGCCGTACGTCACTTGGCCACTCGTCGCCATCGTGGCGGCCAGCACGGTTTCCCGGTCGTCCGGCAGCACGCCTCGCAGGCACCTTTCGTGGTAGCACCGCCACCGTGCTCCGCCGCGGATCTCCGGGACCCACAAGGCGTGATCGACCGGGCGTCCGGCGTTCCCGAACGTGGACGTCAACCGGCGGGCCAAGCCGTGGTGCGGCAACCGGCCCGGCGGCGCCCGGTGGCCGGGGTGGCGGCCGATGATCACGACCGTCACCCCGGCGCCGGGATGTCGGAGCACGGCGCGCACGAGATCACCGGCCATGTCCGGCTCGCACGCCTCGTCGGGCAGATCCGCGCGGATCACCGGCGTGATCATGCGTTCCCGGCCGCCGTGGTTGAGCAGCACGACGGACGGGCCGGGCCGGTACGTCAGCAGGTGCGGCACCGCGGCGATCAGCTCGCCGGGGTCGGAGATGCGGACGGTGATCCGGCCGTCCGTGCCGGTGTTGGTGGTCGTGGAAGTCATGGAACCACTATGGGGCAGAAAACCAGTGTTCCCGAAACAGAACGGGATTCTGTGGATGGTTCAGGACGATGTGGACAACTTCCCGCCCGCGCGGGCCGGTGGCGCATTCCTGTCAGGGGTGTGGAGTAAGGTGTCCGGCCCGGTCCGCTCGGTCCACAGTAGATTCCACCCGACCTGACGAAGATCGACATGAGGTCGCGTGGTTTTACCGTACGGTTACCTCCGCGGGGCACGATTCCGATTAGGTGGACGTTATGCGGGGCATGAAATGGCGCGTCGTGCTCGCCGGGGTGGGCGCGGGAGTGGCCACGGCCGTGGTCGTCACCTCGCTGACCATCGGCAAGGCGGACACCGGTTCGGTGCCCGTCGCGGCGCCCAGCGCGCTGCCGTCGACCAGCACGACACCGTCGGCCACATCGGTCAGCACCACGCACTCGACGCTGACCGCCGACGAGCGCACGCGTCTCGCCGCCGCCGCGACCGGCGCGGTCACCCACGAGGTGTCCGGGACCACCGTCGGACTCGCCCTGTACGACACGGCCACCGGCGAACTGCTGGCCTCCGCGAACGGCGACCGGCAGTTCTACACGGCATCGGTGGTCAAGCTCCTGATGGCGCTCGACGTCCTGCACACCGGCGGCTGGCACGCCCCGAGCGACGCGCAGCGCGAGCGCATCGTCGAGATGCTGTCGCTCAGCGACGACGGCGACGCCGAATCGTTCTGGAACTCGGGCGGACGCGGATCGATCGTCACGCGGATGGCTGATCTGATGAACCTGGAGAACACTCAGCCGCCACGGATTTCCGACCAGTGGGAGATGACCAGGACGACCCCGAACGACCTGGTGGCGATCTACCGCTACCTGGCCACCGAGGTGCCGCCCGAGGCGCGGCAGCCGATCCTCGACGGGCTGGCGGCGATCCGGACCCCGGCCGCGGACGGGTTCCCGCAGTACTTCGGCATCCCGGACGGCCTGCCGGGACTGCCGCGCGCGGTCAAGCAGGGCTGGATGGAGATCAGCCGGGCCGTCGTGCTGAACACGACCGGGCTCGTCGGGCCGGGCTACCGCTACGTCGCGGTGCTGCTGACCGAACTGCCGCTGGGAACGAGCTTCGGCGAGGGACGCGCCGCGCTGACGGCCGGGATCAGCGCCCTTCGGCCGACGGTGAGCGAGTTGCCCTGACCCGCCGACCGAACTGCCACCGCCGTGGCCGCAGGTGCCGGGATTAGACTCCCGGGCCGATGGCCGGCAAACTGCACAACCGCGTCGCCTCCGTGGCGGGTGCCGCGCTCGCCCAGCGCAAGTACGTCGCTCCCGTCGAGGTGTTCACCGCACTCGGCTGGGTGCATCCCTCCCGCGTCGAAGAGTGGCGCCGCGGGCGGTTCAGCCCCCTCGCCAAGGAACTTCCCGTCGATAACACGCGCATCGCCGAAGCCCTGGAGTGCCTGGGCAGCTGGGCCCGCGCCAACGGGCTGAGCCCGTCCGACAGCGCTTACGTCGCGGGCACCCGGGATCGCCGCGACCTGCGGTTCACCGACGACGACGCGCTCGATCGCCTGTGCCGCACGCATTGGCTGGCCCCGGGACTGACGGACAAGCAACGCGCCCGCCTCACCGAACGGCAGAACAAGGCGCCGGACCTCGCCGTGACCACCGCAGGCAACGCCTGGACCTGCGTGGGCTGCGCGACCCGTGGCGCGGCCGGGGACCTGCACCTGCCCGACGGCGACGGCCACCTGTGCCTCGCCTGCGCGGACTTCGACCACCTCGTCTTCCTGCCCGCGGGCAACGCCGCGCTGTCCCGCCGCGCGAAGCAGGAGAGCACCCTCGCCGTGCTGGTCCTGCGCTTCAACCGGCGGCGCAAACGCCATGAGCGGCAAGGGATCCTCGTCGAAGAAGCCGCGCTCGAACGCGCCGAACAGCAGTGCCTCGCCGACGAGGACGTCCGCGCCCGCCGGCGGGAACGGGACGCGCACCGCCGGGCCGCGCAGGACGTCGAGTTCCAGGCCGCCTTCGCCGAGGTCGTCCGCCGGTTGTACCCGGGCTGCCCGGCCGAGCGGGCTCAGTCGATCGCCGAGCACGCGGGGAGCCGGGGCAGCGGGCGCGTCGGGCGGTCCGCGGCCGGGCGGGCGCTCGACGAGGAAGCCGTGCGGCTCGCGGTGATCGCCTCGGTGCGACACCTCGACACCGCCTATGACCGGTTGCTCATGGACGGCGTGCCGCGCGCGGACGCCCGGGAGCGGATCCGGGCGGATCTGGACCGGGTGCTGGAGGGGTGGGCCCAGCCTTCAGCCGGGTGAACCGCGATGGCGGGAAAGGCGGTCCGGCGAGCTCAGCCCTGCGCGATGTAGGCCGCCAGTTGCTGCTGCGTCGCCTCCAGTTCCTCCATCCGGCTCTTCACCACGTCGCCGATGCTGACGATCCCGACCAGGCGCCCGCCCTCCATGACGGGCACGTGCCGCACCCGGCGCTGGGTCATCAGCACGCTCAAGTCGTCCACCGAATCACGCGGGGTGCACGTCGCCACCACCGTCGTCATGATCTCCGACACCGGGTGTTCCAGCAGGGCAGGCCCGTGCTCGTTGAGCTTCCGCACCACATCGCGTTCCGACACGATGCCCGCGATGCCGTCCTCCCCAGCCACGACCATCGCGCCCACGTTGTGCTCGGCCAGCCCGGCGAGCAGATCGGTGATGGACGACTCGGGCCGCACCGTGGCCACCCAGTTCCCCTTGCTCCGCAGTAAGTCGGCGATCCGCATCGACAGCCTCCAAGCTGCTCGTGACCCGGCTCACATCAGGTTAGAGCCCGGTCGCTGTCCGCGAAAGCCCGCAACTCCCGCAGCCCCGGCTCGATGCGGTCACGCGGGATCGCGCCGAAGCCGAAAACGAGTCCATCCAGGGCATCCCGCACGCCCGTGAAGTCACCGAGCGTGTAGATCCGCACGCCCGCCTGCCGCGCGGCTCGCACCATCGGACGTACCGGCGTCGCGCTGAATGCACTCACATGGAGTCCGGCCGACGACGGGATCAATCGCAGGTCCGGGAACTCCCGCGCGACCACGCGGCACACCACCTCGCGCCGGGCGGCGTACTCGCGGCGTGTGCGGCGGATGTGCCGGGCGAACTCGCCGCTGTCCATGAACTCCGCCAGCGCCGCCTGCGTGAGGCTCGCCGAATGCCAGTCCGTCAGGTACTTCGCCTTCGCCAGTGCCGGCCGCAAGCCCGGCGGCGCGACGAGGAACCCGAGTCGCAGCCCGGGAAGCAGCACCTTGGAGAACGATCCGATGTAGAGCACCCGGCCACTGGAATCCAAGCTGCGCAACGGTTCCAGCGGCCGTCCTGTGTAACGGAACTCGGTGTCGTAGTCGTCCTCCAGTATCGCCGCGTCGTGCCGGCGGGCCCAGTCGATCAGGGCCACCCGCCGCGCCATCGACATCGACACCCCGAGCGGGAACTGGTGCGACGGCGTCACGTACACCAAGCGGCAGTCGCCGGGGATGGCGTCGACGACGATGCCCTCGTCGTCCACCGGCACCCCGACCGGCCGCGCACCCAGTGTGGCGAACAGCTGCCGCGGCGGCGGGTAGCCGGGATCCTCGACCGCGACCCGGGCGCCCGGTTCGACCAGCACCCGGGCGGCGAGATCCACCGCTTGCTGCGATCCGTTCGTGACCAGCACGTCGTCCGCGGTGACCCGGACCGCCCGCGACACGCCGATGTGCCGCGCGATCGCCTCCCGCAGAGCGGGGTGCCCCTGCGGATCGCCGTAGGTGAGCACGTCATGCCGCGACCGCCGCAGCTGCTGCGTGACCAGGCGGCGCCAGGTGTCGAACGGGAACAGCGAGACGTCCGGCGCGCCGGAGCGGAAGTCGAACGACGGCTGCTCGCGGAACCGGTCCGGCGGACGGGGCACGTCGTCCCACACCGGGATCGGGGTGAGCGAAGCCGGCCCCCTGTCTGGCGGGCGGCCGTCCCGCCGAGCGCCCGCGCCGACGAACGTGCCCGCGCCGACCCGTGACTCCAGGAACCCCTCGGCGACCAGGCGGTCGTACGCGGCGCTGACCGTGTTGCGCGACACCGCGAGCCGTTGTGCCAGCTCACGGGTGGGCGGCAGGGCGTCCCCGTCGCGCAGGCGGCCGTCGAGGATCGCCTCGCGGATCTGGCGGTAGATGGCATCCCGCCGGCCACGGCCGGCCCCCAGCTCGATCTGGATGTCCACCTCGCCAGCCTAATTGGCCCAACTCCGATGGCCCAGCTTTGGACCTTCGGCAGGGCCACTTGTCGGCCTAGGTTGACCACATGGACATCCGTGATCTCGACCGGCGAGTTCTCGCCGACCTGGACAAGATCGTTTCCGGGGTCACCGACCTCGGCCTGCGGACACCGTGCGCGGGCTGGACGCTCGGTGACCTGCTCACCCACCAGGTGAGCGAAAATCACGCCTTCGCGGTGGCGCTGCGCGAGGGCGCCGCGCCTGACTGGGCGACCGGAACGCTCGGTGACGACCCGTACCGCGCCTACGCGGAGTCGGTCGACGCCTTCCTCGCCGCTGCCGCCGACGACGCGGTGCTGGACCGCGAGGTGACGGTCCGCGAGTTCGGCACCTTCCCCGCTCCGGTCGCGCTCACCATGCACCTGGTCGACTCGGTCGCGCACGGCTGGGACCTCGCCCGCGCCCTCGACGCGCCCTACGAACCCGACCCGGAGGCCGTGCACGTCGCGCTGCGGTTCGCCGAGCGGATGCGCACCCGGCCGCGCCCCGACGACGACGTCTTCGCGCCCGTCGTCGAGATCGCTCCGGACGCCGGCGAACTGGACCGGTTCCTCGCGCTGACCGGCCGCGACCCCGCCTGGCGTTGAAAATCATCCCCACCTGGCAGGATGGGGACATGGCTGACGAAGACCCGTACCTCTGGCTCGAGGACGTGACCGGCGAGCGGGCGCTCGACTGGGTCCGGCAGCGCAACGCCGAATCGGTCGCCGAGCTCACCGGCGGCACGCGGTTCGAGCAGCTGCGCGACGAGGCCCGCGAGGTGCTCGACGCCGACGACCGGATCCCCTACATCCGCCGGCGCGGCGAGTACTTCTACAACTTCTGGCAGGACGCGGCGCACCCGCGCGGCCTGTGGCGGCGCACCACTCTCGACTCCTACCGCACCGAGCGGCCCGACTGGGAGGTCCTGCTCGACGTCGACGCGCTGGCCGAGGCCGAGGGCGAGAACTGGGTCTGGCAGGGCGCGGCGGTGCTGCGGCCGTCGTACCGGCGCGGCCTGGCCGAGCTGTCCCGCGGTGGCGCGGACGCGGCCGTCGTGCGCGAGTTCGACCTGGAGGCGCGTGAGTTCGTCGCGGGCGGGTTCGAGCTGCCCGAGGCCAAGAGCCGCGTGGGGTGGATCGACGAGGACCGCATCTACGTCGGCACCGACTTCGGCCCCGGCTCGATGACCGCGTCCGGGTACCCGCGGATCATGAAGGAGTGGCGCCGCGGGACCCCGCTCGCCGAGGCCGTCACGGTCTTCGAAGGCAAACCGGACGACGTCGCGGTGTTCGCCTACCACGACCCCACGCCCGGGTTCGAACGCGACTTCGTCGGCCGCGCCATCGACTTCTACCGCACGGAGAAGTTCCTGCGCACGCCCGACGGCCTGGTCAAGCTCGACGTGCCGGAGGACGCGCAGACCAGCACCCACAAGGAGTGGCTGCTGATCCGGACCCGCACGGCCTGGACGGTCGCCGGCCGCGACTACGCGCCCGGCACGCTGCTCGCCGCGCGGTTCGACGACTACCTGGCGGGCGAGCGCGACCTCACCGTCCTGTTCGAGCCGGACGGGCGCACGTCGCTGGAGGCCTGGGACTGGACGAAGCACCACCTGCTGCTCACCACCCTCGCCGACGTGCACACGGAGCTGCACGTGCTCACTCCCGGCGAGGACGGCTGGCGCCGCGAGCCGCTGGCCGGGGCGCCGGAGCTGGGCACCGCGGAGATCGTCGACACCGATCCCGACCACAGCGACGAGTACCTGCTCAACACCAGCGGCTTCACCCAGCCGGCGACGCTCTCCTACGGGCACGTCGGCGGCGAGACCGAGATCCTGAAGCAGGCCCCGGCCCGTTTCGATGCCTCGGACATCACCGTCGAGCAGCACTTCGCCACCTCGAAGGACGGCACGCGGATCCCGTACTTCGTGGTGCGGCCGCGCAACGGGGACGGCCCGACGATGCTCACCGGCTACGGCGGGTTCGAGGTGTCCCGCCTGCCCGCGTACAGCGGCGTGACCGGCCACGGCTGGCTCGCGCGCGGCGGCACGTACGTGCTCGCGAACATCCGAGGCGGCGGCGAGTACGGGCCGGGCTGGCACACCGGCGCGATCAAGGAGAACCGCTACCTGGTCTACGAGGACTTCGCCGCGGTCGCCGCGGACCTCGTCGAGCGCGGCATCACGACGCCGGAGCGGCTGGGCATCCACGGCGGCAGCAACGGCGGCCTGCTGATGGGCGTCATGCTCACCCGCTACCCCGAGCTGTTCGGCGCGATCGTGAGCCAGGTTCCGCTGCTGGACATGAAGCGCTACCACCTGCTGCTGGCGGGCGCGTCGTGGGTGGCCGAGTACGGCGACCCGGACGATCCGGCGGAATGGGAGTACATCTCGAAGTACTCGCCCTACCAGAACGTCCACAAGGGACGGAAGTACCCGCCCACGCTGTTCATGACGTCCACCCGCGACGACCGGGTGCACCCGGCGCACGCGCGCAAGATGATGGCGCGCATGCTCGAGCAGGGGCACGACGTGCGGTACTACGAGAACATCGAGGGCGGGCACGGCGCCGCGGCGGACAACGAGCAGCTGGCTTACAAGTGGGCCCTGCTGTTCGAGTTCCTGTGGCAGAAGCTCAGCAGCTGACCGCTCGCCGCCACCGCGGCGGCGAGCACGAACGCCCAGCCGAACGCGCCGGTGGCCACCACCGCGCCCATCGCCGCGACGCCGACGGTCGCCCCGACCTGGCGGACGGCGTTGAGCAGGCCACCGGCGGTTCCGGCGTAGCCGTCGGGCGCCGCGGTCACCACGCCGGTGACGAGCGCGGGCAGGGCGAGGGAGACACCGAAGCCGAGCAGCAGGAGCCCGCACGCCAGCAGCGGGTAGGGCGCGTGGACGGTCGCGGCCAGGACAGCGGCGCCCGCGGTCAGCAGGGTCAGCCCGGCGACGACCGGGAGGCGCGGGCCGCGGGCGGCGACGATCCGGCTGGTCAGCAGCGGGTTGAACGCGGTCGGCAAGGTGAGCGGCAGGAACGCCAGCCCGGTCTGGACCGGGGTGAGGTGGCGCTCGTCCTGCAGCAGCAGGGTCACCGCGAACAACGCGCCGGAGAGCACGAAGTTCACCGCCGCGCCGGCGAACAGGTTCACCGCGACGCCCCGGCTGCGCACCAGGACCGGTGGCACGGACAGGGCCGCCGAGCGGCGCTCCCGGTGGACGAACAACGCGAGCACCACGAGCGCGAGGACGGCCGCGACGGGCTGGGCGTCGACGATCGCCTCGGTCAGCAGGCCGAGGAACACGCATGCGGCGAGCTGGCTCCGGACGTCGAACCCGCGGCGGGCGGGCGCCGTCTCGCGGCCGCGGGTGAGGGCCAGCCCGAGGGCCGCGAGCGGGACGTTGACGAGGAACACCGCCCGCCAGTCCGCGAGGTCGACCAGCAGACCGCCGGCGATCGGCCCGGCGGCGAGCGCGACGCCGGTGATGGCCGCCCACGCGCCGAGCGCCTTCGCCCGCGCCGCCGGGTCCGGGTGCATTCGGCTGATGAGCGCGAGGGAGCTGGGCAGGCACGCCGCGCCGGCGACGCCGAGCAGGACGCGCAGCACGACGAGGACGGTCAGGTTCGGCGCGAACGCCGAGACCAGCGAGAGGACGCCGAAGCTCGCGACACCCCAGCGGAACACGCGCAGCGGGCCGAACCGGTCAGCGAGGGCGCCGCCGCCGAGCAGGAACGCGGCGAACGAGACGGTGTAGCCGTTGACCACCCACTGCTGCCCGGCGACCGAGCCGCCGAGGTCGGCGCGAATGCCGGGCAGCGCGACGGTGAGCACGGTGGTGTCCAGCAGGACGAGGAAGTAGGCGAGGGAGACGCCGAGAAGGCTGCCCCGGGTAGCGGTTGTCGTCACGGCGGCGACTCTCCGGTTCCGGGGGTGCTCGCTCAACGGGCGGGACCGGATGCGGCCTCAGGTATTTCCGGATGGGGCGAGTTGGGAGCTCATCCGGCAGCGTGTCGGTGCCCGGCTGCGTTCGTCCTGCGGCGTGCGGGTGCCCGGCTGCGCGCTCAGCCGGCGGCGTACGGATGCCTGGATGCCCGTTCATCCGGCGGCGTTCGGATGCCCGGTTACGCGCTCACCCGGCGGCGCGCGGATGCCCGGCCGCGCGCTCACCCCGCGCCGTACGGGCGCCCGACTGCACGCTCACGCGGCGCCATGCGCGCACCCGGCCACGCGCCCACCC
>NZ_JBEXTZ010000166.1:0-10018 GCF_040614195.1 Amycolatopsis sp. NPDC006125 | reverse complement strand
GCGCTGTCCCGGCGGGCGGTGTCCCGGCGGGCAGCGCTCCGGCGGGCGGTACCCCGGCGAGCAGCGCTCCGGCAGGCGGTGCTCCGGCGGGCGGCGCTCCGCCAGGCGGTGTCGGGGGCGCGGCCCAGCCCGGCGCGGCGAGCGCCTGCCGGGCGGCGGCGATCAGCTGCCCGGCCGTGGCGAACCGCTCCGCCGGGTCCTTCGCCATGCCGCGCAACAGCACGTCGTCCAGCGCGGGCGGCAGGTTCGCGAGCGCGGACGCACGCGGCGGCGGGTCCTGCAGGTGGGCGCGCACCTGGGCGAGCGGCTCGGCCGCGGGGAACGGCCGCCGCCCGGTGAGGCACTCGAACAACACGCACGCCAGGGCGTACACGTCGACCCGGCCGTCGACGGGCGCGTCCCCGAACCGTTCCGGCGCCATGTAGTCGAGCGTGCCGATCACGGCGCCGGACTGCGTGATCGCGGTGGCGTCCGGCCCCGCGCTCCGGGCGATCCCGAAGTCCACCAGGTACACGAAATCGGCCGGCGTCACCAGGATGTTGGACGGCTTGACGTCGCGGTGCACGAGCCCGTCGGCGTGCGCCGCGTCGAGCGCGCCGGCCACCTGGGCCAGCAGCGCCAGCGCGCGGGCCGGCGGCATCGGGCCCGCGGCCAGCAGGTCCTTGAGGTCGGTGCCCTCCACCAGCCGCATGTCGAGGTAGAGGCGGCCGTCGATCTCGCCGAACGCGTGGATCGGGATGACGTGCGGCTCCCGCAGCCGCGCCACGATCTGCGACTCGCGGCGGAACCGCGCGCGGTAGGCCTCGTCGGCGACGAACGGTTCGCTGAGCCGTTTCAGCGCGACGACGCGGTCGTGGGCCGTGTCGTAGGCACGGTGCACCTCGCCCATCCCGCCCCGGCCGAGCAGTTCCTCGATGCGGTACGGGCCGAACGTCTCGGCGGACATGGCGCTCCCGGGCAAGATCGGCGGACCAGCCGATCGTAGCCACGGCGGGGCGCGGGCGGGCGCGTTGCCGGGAAGCACCCGCCCGCGCCGGGAGTCAGAACTTTTCGACCGCCACGGCGTTGTAGGTGGTCTCCGGCGTCGGCGGGGTGGTGAAGCGGGCGTTGACGAGGTAGAAGCGCTTGCCCCACTCGGCGACGGTGGCCGGGACGTCGAAGCGCGGGTCGCTCCGCTGTTCGACGACGCGGGCGCTGGCGCCGTCGGCGGACAGTTCCAGCTTGGCCAGCAGGTTCAGGCGGTTCTGCACCGCGTACAGGGTGCGGCCCTCGCGCAGCAGGCCGTCGTTGTTCGGCAGGGCGGCCGCGTCGACCTGGGTGGTGACACCGGTGGCCGGGTCGATGCGGAACAGCAGGCCCGTGTTGGACTGCCCGGCGATCAGGGCCTTGCGGTCGGGTGTGGTGACGATGCCGTTGAGGTTGGTCTCGCCAGCCACGACCGCGAGGTCGCCGGTGAGCGGGACGTGGACCGCTTCGGCGGGGAGTTCGCCGTTCCGGCCCAGCGGCAGCTTGTAGAGCACCGGGCGGCGGGAGTCGGTGAACCACACGGCGTCCTTGGTGATCACCAGGTCGTTGACGAACGTGTCGGTGGTCTGGAACCGGTAGCTCGCGAGGACCGCGCCGGTGCGGGCGTCGATCACGCGGGCGTCGCCGCCCGTGCCGCCCGCGACGAACAGCCGGGCGTGCCGCGAGTCGACCTTGATGCCCAGCGAGGGCGTGCCCGGCCCCGGCGACAGGAGGCTCCCCCGGCCGGTGCGGAGGTCGACCTGCTGGATGCGGCCGTCCACGCGGGAGCCGAAGTAGGCGGTCGGCCAGGCGCCGATCGCGATGCCCTCCGGCTGGAACCCGGCGGGCAGGGCCAGTTCGGCGGGGAACGCCCCGGGCCGGGCCGTCGCCGGCGCCACCGACAGGGCGCCGATCACCAGCAGGGACAGGACCAGTGTGCAGACGCGTCTCATCCGCGGACCTCCTCCGTGGTGCTGTGCCGTCTCCGGCCCAGTTTGTCCGGTACCCCCGGGTCCGACAATCTTAAGTATTGACTTATATAAGCCACGACTGACAGACTGGGCGTGTGCACGCGTTCGATGTGCTGGGCGACCCGGTTCGCCGGCGGATCCTGGAGCTCCTGGCCGACGGGGAACAGGCGTCGGGGGCGATCGCCGCGGTCATCCGGGAGGAGTTCGGCATCTCCCAGCCGGGCGTCTCCCAGCACCTGCGCGTGCTGCGGGAAAGCGGTTTCACGACTGTGCGCGTGGCCGGGACGCGCCGGCTGTACGCGGTGAACTCCGAGCCGCTGCGGGAGGCCGGGGAGTGGCTGGAGCGGTTCCGCCACATCTGGGACCAGCCCCTCGACGCGCTCGCCACCGAACTGGCCCGCGGCAAGCGGGAACGACGACTCAGGCAGGAGAAGGACCATGCTCGACATCGCGAACCACCTGAAGGCGATCCACCGTGAGGTCCGCCGCGGCACGACGACCGGGGGCGAGACGGTCACCGTCCTGGTGCGGCGCCGCTACGACGCCACCGTCGAGGACGTGTGGGACGCGGTGACCGACCCGGCGCGGGTGCGCCGCTGGTTCATGCCGCTGACCGGCGACCTGCGTGAGGGCGGCTCGTTCCAGCTCGAGGGCAACGCCGGCGGCGACATCCTGACCTGCGACGCGCCCCGGCTGCTGAAGGTGACCTTCGGCGGGCCGACCAGCGTGGTGGAGGTGCGCCTGACCGGCGACGGCGAGAGCACCGAGCTCGAGCTGGAGCACACGGTGCCGATCGAGATCGCCCAGAGCGGCGCGGGAGCGCTGTTCGTGGGCCCCGGCTGGGACGGCGCGCTGATGGCACTGGCGCTGTACTTCGCCGGGGAGGCGCCCGAGGACCCCGTGGCGGCCGCGAGTTCCCGCGAGGCGCAGGAGTTCTGCGCCGGTTCGGTGACCGAGTGGAGCACGGTGGTGGAGGACTCCGGGACGGCCACCGCGGAGGAGATCGCGGGCGCCGCGCAGATCTCGATGGCCCAGTTCGCACCCGACCTGACCGGCGAAGCCCAGTAGCGGCACCGGAAGGCAGGCGCCGGGGCCGCCTCCCCCATCGGCGGCGCGGCTCGCCGGGAGCTGATCGGGCCGACGGCGGGCACCACCCCTGACGGCCGCCCGCCGCCGGAGTCAGCTCCGGTGTGGCCCCCATCGGCGGCGCGGCTCGCCGGGAGCCAATCGGGCAAAGGCCCTGCCTCGCCGACGAATTGACCTCCGCGTGATGCGGCGTCACCCCATCGCCGCGCCGCCCGCCGGGAGCCGAGCGCGGGGGCCCGGCACCGACACCGGTGCCGGGCCCGCCGCCTCACCACCGCGTTCCGGCCTGCTCCCTGATCGTCACGTTGATCCGGTTGAACAGGTTGGTCAGCGCGATCGTCAGGATCAGCCCGGACAGCTCCCGCTCGTCGAAGTGGTCGGCGGCGTCGTCCCAGACGGGGTCCGGCACGCCGTCGCCGGTGCGGTCCGCCAGGCGCGTCGCGGTTTCGGCCAGCGCCAGGGCGGCCCGCTCGGCGTCGCTGTAGAACGGGGCCTCCCGCCAGGCCGCGACGTTGTGGATGCGCTCCTCGCTCTCCCCCGCCTTCCGCGCCTCCTCGACGTGCCCGTGCACGCACGCCGCGCAGCCGTTGATCTGGCTGACCCGCAGCCCGGCGAACTCCCGCACCCCCGCGGGCAGCCCGCTCGCCTCGATGGCCTTCATCAGCCCGCCGATGCCCTTCATCGCCTCCGGCAGCACGTACGCCGGGTTCTTCATCCGTGTGGTCATGATTCCCTGACGGATCGGCGCCGGTCAGTGTGACCGCCCCAGCAGCTCGTCCAGCCGCCGCACGGCGAAATTCACCAGCGGCCGCGCCGGGAGGAGACGGCACCGCGCCGGCCCACCTCCGCCTCCCGCACCCCGTGCACGCGCTCGAACTCGCGCCCCACCACCGGGAACAGCGTGCCGTTGTCGTTGGCCACGTCCAGCGTTTCGCACCAGATCCGCTCGCCGTCCACCAGCCGCGGGAACCGGCGCACCTTCAGCCGCCGGTGCCGCGCCAGGGTCTCCGCGTGGTGCAGGAAGCTGTTGCGGTCGTGCCCCACCCCGATCAGCAGGATCGACGCGTCCAGGTCGTACAGCTTCGAAAACGGCGAGCCCGCGCCGAGGGCGAAACCCAGCGGCTGCGCGGCGACGACCTCCCGGGCGTGCACGCCGATCGCCGCCACCGAGGCCTGCGGATGCCGGCTGCGCACCGCGCCGGGCCACTGCCGCACCGCCTCCGCTACCGCCCCCATCTCCGACGGCGTCCCGGCGTCGAACAACGGCACCGCGTCACGCCGGGCGCGGATCGCGGTGTCCGGCGCCCCGCGGTGGTCCGGGTCCGGGTCGGCGATCCGCGGCGTGAACGCCGGAGCGGCCACCGTTCCCGCCTGCCCGGCCGCCGCCACCAGGCTCGCGACCACGACACGGGCGCCGCCGGGGACCGGCCCCAGGCTGGACAGCGACGCGTGCACGATCACCGCCGTCCCCTCGGCCAGCCCGAGCTCGCGCCAGCCCGCCACCAGATCGAGCCCCATGCCGCCACCCCTTCTCGCCGCGTCAAACCTTCCCTGGGGATCATTCACCCGAAGTCGTGGAAACCCGCCGGAATCCGGCGACCGGACTGGTTCAGCACCGCTAGGGTGCGGCCGTGGCACCGCTTCGCTCCACTTCCTCCGGTCTTCAGCGCCAGGCCTGCTGGACCACCCTCGCCGCGCTCGCCCTCGTCGCCGGGTGGGCCGTTCTGGAAGCCGCGCCGGCCGAGACCGCCGCCGCGCCCGCGCCCCGCCCGGTTCCGCCGCCGATGCCGCTGTCCAGCGCCGCCGCGCCAGCCCCGCGCACCGAACTCTGCCCGGACACCGCGCGCGCCTGCGTCGACGAGGAACGGCGCGTGAGCTGGCTCCAGCACGACGGCGAGATCACGCACGGCCCCGTCCCGATCATGCCCGGCGCCGCCGACGCCCCGGACTCTGTCGCCACCCCGCGCGGCGTCTTCCGCGTCGAGTGGAAGGACGCCGAGCACACCAGCGCCGAGTTCGGCGACCCGATGAACCACTCGGTGTTCTTCGCCCCCGGCGGGATCGCCCTGCACGAGGGCAGCCTCGACGCACCCTCGCACGGGTGCGTGCACCTGTCGGCCAGGGACGCCGCCCTCTTCTACGACGCCCTGCCGGTGGGCGCCGAGATCGCCGTGTTCTGAAACGACCGGATCGATTTCCCGGTGCCGCCGTGTCACCATGAAGGCGATGCAGTCCCCCGGCAGCCCTCAGCCCGGCCCCGGCGCTCCCTTCGCCGTCACGGTTCAGGAGCGGGAGGCCGCCCTCGTCGTGCAGACCTCCGGCGAGCTCGACGCCTCCACCGTGCCGCGGCTGCGCGCGATCATGCGCGGCGTGCTGACCGGCGCGCCCGCGGTGCTGGTCGTCGACCTGTCCGGCGTGACGTTCCTCGGCTCGGCCGGGATGCACCTGCTGCTGGAGATCCAGGACCTCGCCGGGAACGCCGACGTGCGCTTCGTCGCGCAGGGGCGCGGCACCGTCAAACCGTTGCGCCTCACCAGGCTCGCCGACGTGCTCGACCTCTACCCCACCCTCGCGCAGGCGCTGCGCCCGGCGTGAGGCGTCACAGCCAGTCGCGCCGCTTGAACATCGCGTACAGCGCGCCGGACAGCGCCAGGATCACCGCGGTGGAGAGCCAGAACCCCCACGGCCGCTCGAATCCCGGGTAGGGCACGTTCTGCCCGTAGAAGCCGGTGATCGCCGTCGGCACCGCGATGATCGCCGCCCAGCTGGTCACCTTCTTCATGATCAGGTTGAGCCGGTTGCCCTGCAGGCTCAGCTGTGTCTCGCGGATCGTGGTGACGAGGTCCCGCAACGACTCCGTCCACTCCGACGCGCGCAGCACGTGGTCGTAGACGTCCTGGAAGTAGGGCATCAGCGTCTCGTCGACGAGGTGGTGGTCGCGGCGCATCAGCGAGTTCACCACCTCGCGCATCGGCAGCACGACCCGGCGCAGCGACACCAGGCTCTTGCGCAGCCGCAGCGACCGGCGCTGCATGTCGGTGTGGTCGACGTGCTCGGCGAACACCCCGTCCTCGAGCGACTCGATCTGGTCGTCCATCGCCTGCACCGCGTCGAAGTGGGTGTCCACGATGTAGTCGAGCAGGCCGTGCACGAGGAAACCGGTCCCGCCCTTGGCGAGGTCGGCGGAGGCGTCCCAGCGCTGCACGACCGCCTCGATGTCGAAGTGCTCGTCCTTGCGGACCGTCACCAGCGCGCGGTCGGTGAGGAACGCCGCCAGCTCGCTGTCGGTCAGCACGCCGGTCGCGGTGTCCAGCCGCACGGCGTAGGCGGTGAGGAACGCGTGAGTCTCGTACCGGTCGAGCTTGGGCCGCTGGTGCTCGTGCACGGCGTCCTCGACGGCGAGGCGGTGCAGGCCGAGCTCCTCGCTGATCGTGGCGAGGTCGGCTTCGGTGGGCTTGACGAAGTCGAGCCACACCACCGCCGCCGGGTCCTGGAGGTGGTCGGACAGTTCGGCCGCCGGGAAGTTCTCGGCTTCGAGAACTCCGTGGCGGTACACGCGGGTGCGAGCCATGCCCCAACGCTAGGCTGTGCGGCGGACGTCCGCGCAGCAACGGATCTGGGGGCTTTCCCGGTGGAACCACTTCGCATCGGCATTCTGGGCGCGGCCCGCATCGCCGGGACCGCCATCGCCGCGCCTGCCCGCGAGACCGGGCACCGGCTGGTCGCCGTCGCCGCGCGGGACCGCGGCCGCGCCGAGGCGTTCGCCGCCGAGCACGGGGTGGAACGGGTCGCCGCCGGCTACACCGAGCTGCTCGCCGACGACGAGATCGACGTGGTGTACAACCCGCTGCCGAACGGGCTGCACGGGCCGTGGAACCTCGCCGCGGTGCGCGCCGGGAAGCACGTGCTGAGCGAGAAACCGTTCGCCGCCAACGCCGAGGAGGCCCGCGAGGTGGCCGCCGCGGCGGAGGCGGCCGGGGTGCGGGTCATGGAGGCCTTCCACTACCTCTACCACCCGGTCCTGCTGCGGCTGCACGAAATCCTGGCCTCCGGCGAACTGGGCGAACTCCGCGCCGCCGAGGCCGAACTGCTCATCCCCGCGCCCGCCGACGGCGATCCCCGGTGGTCGTTCGAGCTGGCGGGCGGGGCGCTGATGGACGTGGGCTGCTACGGCTTGCACGCGCTGCGCGGTCTCGCGCCGTGGGCGGGCGGCGAACCGGTGCTGGAGTCGGCGACCGGGACGGCGCGGCGGCCCGGGGTGGACCAGGCGGTGGACGCGCGGCTGGCGTTCCCCGGCGGCCCGACCGGCATCGTGCGGTGCGACATGGCCGCCGCGGAGGTCCGCTTCCGCCTGCGGCTGACCGGCACGCGTGGCGAGGCGACCGCGGTGAACTTCGTGCGCCCGGACACCGACGACCGGGTCCTGGTCGGCGACCGGGCCGAGCACCTGGGCCGCCGCCCGTCGTACTCCTACCAGCTCGAGGCCTTCGCGGCGCACGTCCGCGACGGCGCGCCGCTGCGCAACGACCTCGCCGACGCCGTCGCCACGATGACGTTGATCGACGAGTGCTACCGCGCCGCCGGCTTCCCGGTGCGTCCCCGCTCACGTGTGGAACCGGTGCCGGGCGCCTGACCGGTAACGTCGGGTCGTGAGTTCTGTTCTGGACAACCCGGCCTTCGCGTCGCTGACCGGTCCGCACGCCCGGTTCGCCGAATCGCACGGAACCGCCGTGCGGTACGACCCGGAGGTCTCGCCGTGGGCGGGCATGCCGGACGACGCGGACGAAACGGCCTGGAAGGACCTGGCGGAGCTGGCCGGGCCGGGCGAGGTGCTGGCGCTGCCGGGGCCGCCGCTGCCGCCGCCCGCGGACTGGGCCGTGGAGTTCGGCGTGCCGGGCGTGCAGATGGTCGCCGAATCGGCTGAGACCGCGCCGGATCCGGAGGCGGTGCGGCTGACCGCGGCCGACGTGCCCGAGATGCTCGCGCTGGCCGAGCGGACCCGGCCGGGGCCGTTCCTGCCGCGCACCGTGGAACTGGGCACCTACCTCGGGTTCCGCCACGAGGGGCGGCTGGTCGCGATGGCCGGGGAGCGCATGCACCCGCCCGGGTTCACCGAGATCAGCGCGGTCTGCACGGACGCGGAGTTCCGCGGGCAGGGGCTGGGCACGCGGCTGGTGCTCGCGGTGGCGCACGGGATCCGCGAGCGCGGCGAAACGCCGTTCCTGCACGCCGCGGCGGAAAACACCAGCGCCATCCGCCTCTACACCGCACTGGGCTTCCGGCTGCGCCGCGAGATCGACTTCGTCGGGGTGCGGGTGCCCGCCTGATCTCAGGGCGCCGGCCAGGCCATGCGGGACCACGGCAGGGCCAGGCCCGCCCGGGTCGCGGGCTCGACGGGCGCCAGTGACGTCACCGGGACCGCTTCGGCGTGGCGCGCGAACACCGTGTCCACGTACCGGTGCCCGGTGTCCGCGGCGATGAACAGCACCGTGCGGTCGGACCGGTCCCGTTCCCAGCGCGCGGCGAGGTAGGCGGCTCCGGTGGAGAGCCCGGCGAAGATCGCGTGCCTGCGCAACAGGTCGACGCTCCCGGACAGCGCCGCGCCGAACCCGACCCAGTGGATCGTGTCGTACAGCTCGTGCGCGACGTTGCCGAACGGGATGGAGCTGCCGATCCCGGCGATGATGATGTCCGGATCGCCGACGTGCTCGCTGCCGAACGTGACGCTGCCGAACGGCTGCACCCCGACCAGCCCCATGCCGGGCGCGGTGGTCCGCAGCCAGGTCGCGAGCGCCCCGGTGGAGGCGCCCGATCCGACGCCGCCCACCACGATCAGCCGGGACGGGTCCAGGTCGCGGGCGATCTGCCGGGCCACCGCGCGGTACCCGAGGTAGTGGACGCGGTCGTGGTACTGCCGCATCCAGTGCCAGTCCGGGTGTGCGCGCAGGATCTCCCCGATCCGCCGCACCCGCCGGTTCTGGTCCAGCTTGAGGTCGGCCTCCGGCGGCATCTGCTCGAGCGTCGCGCCCAGCACCGCCAGCTGCGCGCGCAGCGTGTGGTCCACTGTGGTCGATCCGACGATGTGGCAGCGCAGGCCGAACCGGTGGCACGCCAGCGCGAGCGCGTAGGCGTAGATCCCGCTGGAGCTGTCCACCAGGGTGTCGCCGGGGGCGATCACGCCGGTGCGCAGCAGGTGCCGCACGGCCTCCAGCGCGGAGACCACCTTCATCGTCTCAAACCGCAGGCAGACCAGCCGCTCGCCGGTCCGGACCAGGTCCGGCCGCGCGATCGCCTCCGCGATGTGGTCGTGCATCCGTCCCTTCCGTGGTGAACAGGCGGCTCGCGGGCAGTCCGGCGGCCCGCAGCGCGCGGACGCACCGGCGCAGGCGATCCGGGTCGCCGCGGGGGTCGAACAGCAGGCCGGCCACGTTGCCGCTGTGCGCGACCTGCACCCCGGCCGCGCCGGTGACGGCCGCGATCCGTTCCAGTTCGGGCAGTTCGTCCTTGACGAGCACGCGCTGGTTCAGCCGCGCGCTTGCGGTGCTCACGCGGCCGAGCAGCGCGACGTCACCGGTCGCGATCGCCAGCCGCAGCATCCGCCGCAGCCGCTCGAAGGCGGCCACGTCGGCGACGGCGCCCAGCGCAAGCGTGTCGACCGGCGCCCCGCCGCCGGTCACGCACCCGACCACGACGACCGGCGGGAGCCGCGGGCCGAGCCGTTCCAGCACCCGGCCTTCCCGCTGCGCGAACAGCACCGCGCCGCCGCCGAGCATGATGGGGTCGCAGGCGCGCTCGGCCCGCACCGCGATCCGCGCGACGGCCTCCGGCGTGAGCACGACCCCGAACGCGGCGGAGACGGCGCGCACGGTCGCCAGGATGTCGCTGGTGGACGATCCGAGCCCGAGCCCGACCGGCAGGCCGCCGTCCAGCCGGAGCGCTCCGCCCGCCGGGCGGCC
>NZ_JBEXTZ010000165.1:0-10243 GCF_040614195.1 Amycolatopsis sp. NPDC006125 | reverse complement strand
GCTGCACTGGTACAACTACCACCGACCCCACACCGGCATCGACGGCCACACCCCAGCCAGCCGCGGAACCAACCTCACCAAACAACACACCTAGAGCCTGCCCTCGAAGCCGGATGAGCAGCGCAGCCAGGTCGATCATGCTCCGGTGGGAGCCGTCCGTGGCCGTCGCAGGCCAGGTGGATCTTGGCGGTGGGTCCGCCGCGGGACCCGTCTTCCACGGCCCATATCGCTCCGGCAAGTCTCGCCACGCCGGTCATGACCTTGAACAACATCCCGTTGATCACCAGGCGGTCATCGCCCCGCGGGCGTCTCTTCGTCCCCGACACCGTCGCCAACGGCTCGATCACCTGCCACTGCTCGTCAAGTCGAATCACCGACTCCTCGGCTGACCGGTCACTCCCGTTCCTCCGGATCGCCGGATTAGTGAGCGTTGCTAACAGCTCTCAAACAGAGCTAACTTGGGCGACGTGCGAGAACTGGCCGAGAACCTGATGACCACGACGGCCGCGCTGCGACGGGTCGTCCGCAGGCGCGTGCGGGACACCCTGCCGCACGCGCCGCTGCGCCCGGCGCAGGTCGAGCTGCTCCGCGTGGTCCACGAGCACCCCGGCATCGGCGTCGCCGCGGCTGCTCGTGCCCTGCACCTCGCCGGGAACTCCGTCAGCACGCTCGTCAACCAGCTCGTCGACGCCGGGCTGCTGGACCGCCACGTCGACCCGGACGACCGCCGGGCCGCACGGCTCGAACTCACCGCCGCGGCGCGGACCCGGCTGGCTAACTGGCGCCGCACCCGCACCGGCTTCGTGGCCGACGCGATCGCGACCCTGCCGGCGGCAGACCAGGACGTGATCGAGGCCGCCCTGCCCGCTCTCGGCCGGCTGATCGCCGCGATCCAGGAGGAGAGATGACCACACCCGCGGTGCGCTGCGCCGGGCTCCGGCACGCCTTCGGCGACACGGTCGCCGTCGACGGCGTCGACCTGGAGATCCCGGCGGGCCAGATCTTCGGACTGCTCGGACCCAACGGCGCGGGCAAGACCACCACCATCCGCATGATCACCACCCTGCTGCCCGCGAAAGCCGGCGCGGTCGAGGTGTTCGGGCTCGACGCCGCGCGCCGCAAGATGCGCGTGCGGCGGCTCATCGGCTATGTGCCGCAACAACTTTCCGCCGACGGCGCGCTCAGCGGGCGGGAGAACGTCGCGTTGTTCGCCCGCCTCTTCGACGTCCCGCGCCGCGAACGGGCCGAGCAGGTCGACAACGCACTGGGCGCCGTCGGCCTGCGCAGCGACGCCGACCGCCCGGCCTCGACCTACTCCGGCGGCATGATCCGCCGCCTCGAACTCGCGCAGGCGCTGGTCAGCGCGCCCCGGCTGCTGATACTCGACGAGCCGACCATCGGGCTCGACCCGGTGGCCCGCTCCAGCGTCTGGGAACGCATCGAGCAGGTCCGCGCCGACACCGGCATGACGGTGCTCGTGACCACGCACTACATGGACGAGGCCGAGCAGCACTGCGAACAGGTCGCGCTCATGCACCGCGGCAAGATCCGCGCTTTGGGCAGCCCGGCGGACCTGCGGGCGGAACTCGGACCCGAGTCCACTTTGGACGACGTATTCCGCGCGGTCACCGGTGACGCGTTCGACGACGCAGACAAGGGAGGGATCCGCGATGTCCGTGCCGCTCGCCGCACCGCCCGCCGCCTCGGCTGATCCGGGCGCGGTCCGCCGCCTGGTGTCCAGGGTCGGCACGATGTGCCTGGTCGAACTGCAGAAGCTGCGCCGCGACCGCGCCGAACTCCTCACCCGCGCGATCCAGCCCGCGCTGTGGCTGCTGATCTTCGGCGAGACCTTCACCCGCCTGCGTGCCATCCCCACCGGGAGCACGCCCTACCTGGACTTCCTCGCCCCGGGGATCCTCGCGCAGTCCGCGTTGTTCATCGCGATCTTCTACGGCATCCAGATCATCTGGGAACGTGACGCCGGCGTGCTGGGCAAGCTGCTCGTCACGCCTACGCCGCGCGCGGCGCTGGTCACCGGCAAGGCTTTCGCGGCCGGGGTGCGGGCCCTCGCGCAGGCCGTGATCGTGCTGGTCCTCGCCGCGGTACTGGGCGTCGGCCTGACCGCGAACCCGCTGAAACTGGCCGGCGCGGCGCTCGCCGTGGTGCTCGGATCGGCGTTCTTCTGCTGCCTGTCGATCGTGATCGCCGGGCTCGTGTTGTCCCGCGAACGGCTGATGGGCATCGGGCAGGCGATCACGATGCCGTTGTTCTTCGGGTCGAACGCGCTCTACCCGGTGGATCTGATGCCCGGTTGGCTGCGCGTGCTCAGCCACGTCAACCCGCTCAGTTACGAAGTGGACGCCCTGCGGGGACTGCTGATCGGCACCGCGGACCACGTATGGGTGGATTTCGGGGTGCTCGCCGGCTCCGCCGTCATCGCCATCGCTATCGCATCCGCCCTGCTCGGGCGGCTCGTGCGGTGAGTTTGCCCGATTCCACCCCCGGGTAACCCGTTGGGCACATCACGCAATCGTGGTGACCGTCGGATTAAGGGGACAGGCGACATGTCTCGTTCGGAACACGCCCGCGTCCGCGTGGCCGGCTTCCAGCCGGTCCAGGTGCTCGCCGCGCTCGTCGGTCTGGTCTACCTCGCGATCGGCATCGTCGGGTTCGTGCGCACCGGGTTCGGTGACTTCACCGGCAACACGGACCACATGCTGATGGGCTTCATGATCAACCCGCTGCACAACCTGGTGCACGTGGTGGTCGGCGTGCTCGGCCTGCTGTTCGCCGCGACATCGGCCTCGGCCCGCACCTACGGCTGGGTCCTGTTCATCGGGTTCGGCCTGGTGACGATCTGGGGCCTGATGATCACCGGGGTCATCTCGGCCAACCCGGTGTCCGGTCTCGGCAACCCGCTCAACCTCAACACCGCCGACAACTGGCTGCACGGGGCGACCGCGGTGCTCGGCCTGATCATGGCCGTGATGCCGGCGCGCAAGAAGGTGCACGTCGAGTCCACCGACACCGCCACCACCACGCAGCAGCCGGTGGTGACCGGTGACAACGTGCCGGGCAACGCGGACGTCCCGACCCGCCCGGTGCCGCAGCAGACCGCGGCCCAGACGGGACCGCAGACCGGCCACCACCGCCCGTCGCGCTGGCGGATGCACCGGTCGGGCCGCGCCGCCCACTGACGGTCGGGCAGACTGCCCGGCGTGAGCGGAACGGTGCTGGTGCTCGGCGGGCGCAGTGAGATCGGGCTCGCCGTGGCACGGAAACTCGTGGACGGCGGGCGGAAGTTCGTGCTGGCGGCCCGGCGCAGCGGCGACCTCGACTCCGAGGAAGCGTCGCTGCGCCGGGCCGGCGCGTCGGAGGTGGTCCGCGTCGAGTTCGACGCGGACGACGTGGCCCGGCACCGCGAGGTGCTCGACGGGATCGTCGCCGAGCACGGTCCACTGGAGACGGTCGTGGTGTCGTTCGGGGTCCTGGGCGACCAGGAGCGGGCCGAACGGGACGCGGCGCACGCGATGGCCGTGATCCACACGGACTACGTGGCGCACGTGAGCATCCTGACGGAGCTGGCGAACCTGCTGCGCGCGCAGGGCGGCGGGCAGCTGGTGGTGTTCTCCTCGGTCGCCGGGGTCCGGGTGCGGCGGGCGAACTACGTGTACGGCTCGGCGAAGGCCGGGCTGGACGGGTTCGCGAGCGGCCTGGCCGACGCCCTGCACGGCAGCGGCGTGCGGCTGCTGCTGGTGCGTCCGGGTTTCGTCGTCGGGCGCATGACCGAGGGCATGTCGCCCGCCCCGTTCTCCAGCACGCCGGAACAGGTCGCGACGGCGACGGTCCGCGCGCTGCGGCGGGGACGGGGCGAGGTGTGGGTGCCGCCGGTGCTGCGGCCGGTGTTCTTCCTGATGCGGCTGCTGCCGCGGGCGATCTGGCGGCGGATGCCCCGCTGAAACGACCGAAGGCCACTCCCGCCGGGAGTGGCCTTCGCCGTGGTGAGGGGTGGTCAGCCGCCGAGGAGACCGCCGACGAGTCCACCGAGGAGACCGCCGACCAGGCCGTCGTTCTTCTTGGTGGTCGGCTGGGTCGTGCCGGGCGAGCTGCTCGGCTGCTGGGAGCTCGGCTCGGTCGTGGTCTCCGGCGGCGTGGTCGTCTCCGGGGACGTGGTCTCGGCGCTGCCGGAGCCGGTCGTCGTGCTGACGGCGGGCGCCGGGGCGGCCTGCGAGGTGGTCGGCGCCGCCGTGGTGCCACCGGCCGTCGACTGGCTGGTGCGCGCCTGGCTGCTCGCGCTGCTGGTCCCGTTCTGCGCCGCCGGCGTCTGGGCCTGCGACGACGCGCTGCCGGACGGCGGCAGCTCGGCGCTGGTCGAGGTCGGCGTGCTGCTGGCGAGCAGTTGCTGCTGCGGGGCGGCGATCGTGCTGGTCGGCGTGTGACCGGTGCTCGTGTCCGGGCCGCCACCCGCGCCGCCCGGCGCGGCGGCGTCGTGCAGCTGCCCGGTGGTCAGGGTGCTGACCGCGACCCCGGCCAGCGCCGCCACACCGGCGGCGAGGGCGCCGATGCGGCCTGCCTTGCGCTTGTCCCACCGGCTGCCCGGCTCGCTCTCCCGGCGCAGGATGCTGGCCGCCGGGATGCGCACGGTGGGCGCGTCGGCCATCTCCGGGGTGATGCCGGAGTCGTCGACGGGCTCCTTCGGCAGCTTGACCGCGGTGAACTCCTGCGTGACGCCTTCCCTGCGCAGCAACTCCGCGACGCTGATCTGCCGCGTCGTGGCACTCGGTCGAGTGTCTTTGTCGTCGCTCGTCACGCTGAACCTCTCCAAATCCGCTTACTGCCCGCGACATGATTACTGTTGTTATCAGTTCGTTGCCTCAGGTCGTGATCGAGGTCACAGCCATTGGGCCAAATGTCGTACGCACCGTGACGAGCCGATGGCTGAGGCGACCCGATACTGTGAGCCGCATCGCGCAGTTCCGGAGGTGACAGCGTGGCTGGCCGCAACCCCTTGTCGTGGGTGAGCAGCGTGGCGGACTGGTTCGAGCAACGCGGCGTCTACGTGCCGGGCGAGGACAACCACACGGTGGACCCGTGGCGCGACTTCGGCTGGTTGATCGTCGCCTGGCTGGTCGGCTGCGGCACCTTCATCCTCTTCCTCGCGATGGCCGTGTGACCCCATCGGGGTGAGCGCGATCACGGCTGGTGGCCCGCCGATCACGGATCGGCCACAGCCCGACACCAGGTCCGCGTCAACCCCGCGCCGTGACTCGCACCCGCCCGCGACTAGGGACAGAGTGGAGCGCGCCCGGCGGAAATACCTACCCCGAACGGACCAGCCGGCCGGGCAGCCGAAGATGTGAGGAAGTGGCCCCTGTGCGCACCCCGAGGCACGCGATGGCCACCCTCGTCCTGGTGGCGGTGACCGCTTGCGGTGCGCCGGCGCAGGTCGAGGGCGGGTCGACGAGCACCGGCGGTGATGTCGCTATCCAGCAGGCGGTCCCCGCGCTGCGCACCCTGGACTTCGGCGGCCAGTACCGGTTCGACGACGGGGTCGCGGTGTCGGTGTCCGCGCCGAAACCGTTCAAGCCCAGCAACAGCGCCTATCCGCGCAGCGACCGGGCGGTCGCGTTCGAGATCATCATCCGCAACGAGGGTGACCAGCCGTACCGGTTGTCCGGGCTGAGCGTGTCGGCGACCGTCGGGGACGTCGCGTCGAAGCAGGTCGTGGACTCCACACAGGGCTACAGCGGCATCGTCGACGCGGGCAAGGACGTGCAGCCCGGGCGCGACGTGCGCCTGAACCTGGCCTTCACCGCGCCGCCGGAGCCGGCCGAGATGCGGCTGACGCTGCGCCCGACGGCGACCAGCCCGGTCATCGCCGTGTACTGCGGGCCGGCCTGACCCTCGCCCGGATACGCTCGGGGCATGACTGACCCGCAGCGGCTCACCGCCGGCGACAAGGCCCCCGACTTCACCCTTCCCGACAGCACGGGCAAGCAGGTCTCGCTGTCGGACTTCCGGGGCAGGCACGTCGTCGTCTACTTCTACCCGGCCGCGGGCACGCCGGGGTGCACCAAGCAGGCCTGCGACTTCCGGGACAACCTCGGCGAACTCGACGGCGCCGGCTACCAGGTGCTCGGTGTCTCGCCGGACAAGCCGGAGAAGCTCGCGAAGTTCGCCGAGGCGGAGCAGCTGACGTTCCCGCTGCTGTCCGATCCGGACAAGACGGTGCTCACCGAGTGGGGCGCGTTCGGCGAGAAGAAGAACTACGGGCGCATCGTGCAGGGCGTGATCCGGTCGACGTTCGTGATCGACCCCGAGGGCACGATCGTGAAGGCGATGTACAACGTCCGGGCGACCGGTCACGTCGCGAAGCTGTTGAAGGACCTCAAGATCTCGGCTTGACCCCGCTTCCGGCGTGGGCGAAGTGCCGCCCGCGCCGGAACCGCGCTCACATCACCCGGCGGTAGGCCTCGACCAGCTGCTCCTCCGCGTCGTCGAGGTACGCGGCCAGCTGCCGCTCCGCCGTGAGGCCGTCGCCGGTGCGCAGCGTCTCCAGGATCTCCCGGTTGCGCTCCAGGTACGGCTCGTGGAACGGCTGCGGGTCGGCCATCACGTGGAACACCAGCCGCAGCTCGGCGAGCAGCCCGCGGACCAGCTCGTCGACCCGCGGGCTGCCGGCGAGCGTGATCAGCGCCTGGTGGAAGTGGATGTTCGCGGTGCCCAGCTCGCGCCAGGCCTGACGCTTCTTCGCGTCCTCGCCGTCCGCGACGGCGGCCTCCACGGCCTGCAGCTTGTCGCCCGGCGGGCTGGTGATCTCCCGCAGCACGGCGCACTGCACGAGCTTGCGCACCTTGTACAGGTCGATGACGTCCTCGACCGACAGCCGCCGCACGAAGACGCCCCGGTTCAGCTCGTGCACCAGCAGCTTCTCGTGGGTGAGCAGCCGGAACGCCTCACGCAGGGTGTTCCGGGAGACGCCGAGCGCCCCGCCGATCGCCTCCTCGGAGAGCCGGCTGCCGGGCTCGAAGAAGCCCTCGGTGATGCGCCCCCGCAGGATGTCCGCCAGCCGTTCGGCCGTGCTGGTGCGGCCCAGCAACAGGCGGTCGGCTTCGAGCCCGGTGCTGAGGATCGAGCCCATGGACTCGGCGTCGGTGGTCACGCTGGGCCTCCGGTTTATCAGGGGTCGGACCGTGTAACGGAAACTTAACCAGTCCATCGAAGGACGGTCCAACCTGCGACTTGTTCTACGAAAAGTCTATCCAGACGCTTCGAAGCGGTGTCCATGTTCCTCGAAAGTATTGACGGATCGTTCAACAATCCCTAACTTCATGACCTACCTCACTCCCCTTCGATGGATGGACACCGTGATGACCGCTTCGACTGAGCCCACGGACAAGCGCTCACTGCGCCGCGCGTTCGTGGCTAGCCTGTCCGGCACCACTCTGGAGTACTACGACTTCGCGGCCTACTCCGTGGCGGCCGCGACGTTGTTCGGCAAGCTGTTCTTCCCCTCGGGTGACAGCCTCGCCGGCACCATGGCGGCCTTCTCGACCTACGCCGTCGGTTACCTCGCCCGCCCGCTCGGTGGGTTCATCTTCGGGCGCCTCGGCGACAAGCTGGGCCGCAAGCAGGTCCTGGTGTTCACCCTCCTGCTGACCGGTATCGCCACCTTCCTGATCGGCATCCTGCCCACCCACGCGGCGATCGGCGGCTGGGCGGCCGTGCTGCTCGTGGCGCTGCGGTTCGCGCAGGGTGTCGGTGTCGGTGGCGAGTGGGGCGGCGCGGTACTGCTGTCCAGTGAGTTCGGCGATCCGAAGAAGCGCGGTTTCTGGGCCTCGGCGGCCCAGATCGGCCCGCCGGCGGGCAACCTGCTGGCCAACGGTGTGATCGCGCTGCTGGCCGCGGTGATGACCACCGCCGCGTTCGAGTCCTGGGGCTGGCGCATCGCGTTCCTGCTCTCCGGTGTCCTGGTGCTGTTCGGCCTGTGGCTGCGGATGAAGCTGGAGGAGACCCCTGTCTTCAAGAAGATCGCCGAGCAGGGCGAGAAGCCGAAGGCCCCGATCAAGGAGGTCTTCACCCAGGAGCCGCGTGCCCTGATCGCCGGCATCCTGATCCGCATCTGCCCGGACGTCCTGTACTCACTGTTCACCGTCTTCGTCCTCACCTACATGACCAGCGAGCTGGGCATGAGCCGCAGCCAGGGCCTGACCGCCGTCATGATCGGTTCGGCGTTCCAGCTGTTCCTGATGCCGGCCGCCGGTGCGCTCTCCGACCGCGTCAGCCGCCGCAAGCTCTACGCGATCGGCACCATCGCCGCCGGTGTCTGGCCGTTCCTGTTCTTCCCGCTGGCCGGCACCAAGTCCTACCTGGCGATCGCGGTCGGCATGGTCGTCGCGCTGGCGATCCACGCCCTGCTCTACGGCCCGCAGGCCGCGATGATCACCGAGCAGTTCACCGAGCGGCTGCGCTACACGGGTAGCTCGCTGGCCTACACCCTCGCCGGTGTGGTCGGTGGCGCCGTCGCTCCGCTGATCTTCACCGCCCTGCTCGACGCCTACGACTCCTGGTTCGCCGTGGCGCTCTACGTCCTGGTGACCGCGATCGTGACGGGCATCGGTGTCGCCCTGAGCCGCCGGGCGCCCGAGGAGCAGCCGGTCGTCACCTCGGCCGACACGGTGGAAGTCGCACGATGAGCGCCCCCGCGACCACCGCCACCATCGACCTGAACTGCGACGTGGGCGAAGGGTTCGGCGCCTGGCGGATCGCCGATGACGAAGCCCTGCTGGACGTCGTGACCGGCGCCAACGTGGCCTGCGGCTTCCACGCCGGTGACCCCTCGACCATGCGGCACGTCTGCGAGGCGGCGGTGAAGCGCGGGGTCACCATCGGAGCCCACGTCGGGTACCGGGACCTGGCCGGGTTCGGCCGCCGGTTCCTCGACGTGGACCCCGTCGAACTGATCGACGAAATCCTCTACCAGCTGGGTGCGCTCGACGCACTGGCCGGCGCGTCGGGCGGCGAGATCGCCTACGTCAAGCCGCACGGCGCGCTGTACAACGCCATCGCCACGCACGAGAAGCAGGCGGGCGCGGTGGCCGAGGCGGTGTGGCAGTACGACCCGACGCTGCCCGTGCTCGGGCAGCCCGGGTCCCGGTGGCTGGCGCGTGCCGCCGAGGCCGGGCTGACCACCATCGCCGAGGCCTTCGCCGACCGCGGTTACTCGCCCGACGGGCGGCTCCTCCCCCGGCGCGAGCCGGGGGCGGTGCTGACCGACGCGGACGAGGTGGCGCGGCGGTGCGTCCGGCTGGTGCGGGACGGCGAAGTGGTGGCCGTGGACGGCACGGTCATCCCACTCCAGGCGGGTTCGCTGTGCGTGCACAGCGACACCCCGGGCGCGGTGGAACTGGCCACCGCGGCCCGGGCCGCCCTGGTGTCGGCCGGGGTCGAGGTGCGGAGCTTCGCATGAACATCCGGCGATGCGGGGACCAGGCGCTGCTGGTCGACGTCGGCGACACCGGCGGGATCGACGCGGTGCTCGGCCTGTACTCCGCGCTGTCCGACCCTCGTCCCGACGGCGTGACGGAACTGGTGCCTGCGGCGCGCACCCTCCTGGTGCGCTTCGACCCGGCCGTGATCGGCGCCGGCGAGCTGGCGGAGCTGCTGACGGGCACCGAACCGGTGCCCGCCCAGGCGATGCGCGGCGAACTGGTGGAAATTCCCGTGTACTACGACGGCGCCGACCTGGCCGAGGTCGGCAAGCACACCGGCCTCGGCGCGGACGGCGTCGTCGAAATGCACACCGCCGCCGAGTACACGGTGGCGTTCGGCGGGTTCGCGCCCGGTTTCGGTTACCTGACCGGGCTGCACCCGAAACTGCACCTGCCGCGGCGGGCCACGCCGCGGACGCACGTGCCCGCCGGGGCGGTCGCCATCGCCGGTGAGTTCACCGGCATCTACCCGCGGTCCTCGCCGGGTGGCTGGCAGCTGGTCGGCCGGACCGAGGTCCCCCTGTGGGACCCGGCCCGCCGTCCGCCCGCCCTGCTGCGGCCCGGCACCCGCATCCGCTTCCGGGAGGTTCGATGATCGAGGTGGTGCGGCCGGGTCCGCTGACCACGGTGCAGGACCTGGGACGTCCCGGACTGGCCGCCCTGGGGGTCGGCCGGTCCGGGGCGGCCGACCGCCGGTCGCGACGGGGATCCGGACGCGTTCGCCCCGCTGGAGGGACTGGCGGGTGTCGTCG
>NZ_JBEXTZ010000164.1:0-11024 GCF_040614195.1 Amycolatopsis sp. NPDC006125 | reverse complement strand
GCCGACCAGGGTTGTCAAGGCACGCTTTCCCGCCTTGACAACCCTGCTCGGCGACTGAAACACAATCAGCCATCGGGGGCGGGGGAGGTCGGAAGGTGACCGTTCGGCGCCGAAAGGCGCACCGCCCAAAGGGCGGACTCCCCGCCAGTTTCAGGCGACGGGATGACCACCCAGCTTCGCTTGTGTCGCTTGGCGCGCCGTCGACACCGCCCAAACCCCCAACCCGACCAACGGCAGCACCGCGCCGAAGAGACTCGGCCCAGCCCAGCCGAACGCGTCGTACAGACTCCCCGCCACTGCCGACGCCACCGCGCCTCCGACGAAGATCGTCGTCATGAACACCGTGTTGATGCGGGCCCGCGCCTCCGCCCGCAGGCCGTAGATCTCCCGCTGCGAAAGCACCTGGTGGCCCTGCACCGCGAGGTCGAGCACCACCCCGGCCAGCGCCAGCACCACGACCGATCCCGCGCCCAGCCACGCCACGACCATTGCCACCGCGGCCAGGGCCAGCGCGATCCCGCTGCCGATCCCGCCGTGCCCGCGGTCGCCCAAGCGCCCTGCCAACGGGGCGGCCGCCGCGCCGGCCGCGCCCACCAGCGCGAACACCCCCACCTCGGTCTGCGTGAGCCCGTGCCGCCCGACCAGTTCGAACGCCACCGACGTCCAGAACGCCGAAAACGCCCCGAACATCAACGCCTGGCACACCGCCCGGCGCCGCAACGCGGGTTCCTCCCGGGCCAGCGTGAGGATCGACCGCATCAACCGGGCGTAACCCTCGTCGTGCGAGGGGCGGCGGTGGGGGAGCATCCGGCGCGCCGCGACCGCCACCACCAGCATCAGCACCGCCGACACGAAGTAGATCGTGCGCCACCCGAACGCCCCGGCGACCAGGCTGGACAACGTCCGCGCCAGCAGGATCCCCAGCAGCAGACCGGTCATCACCGTGCCGACGAACCGGCCGCGCTGCTCCTCCGGCGCGAGGTGCGCGGCGAACGGGATGAGGATCTGCGCCACCACCGACGTCACGCCGATCAGCACCGATGCGGCCAGGAACACCCCGAACACCGGCGCCACGGCCGCGACCACCAGGGCGAGCGCGGTGAACACCAGCGTGCGCGACGCCAGCGCCCGGTTCTCCACCAGGTCGCCGAGCGGCATCAGCAACGCGAGCCCGGCCGCGTAACCCAGCTGGGTCAACGTCACGACGAGCGCCGCGCTGCCCTGGCTCACGCCGAACGCCGTCGCGATCTCGGCCAGCAGCGGCTGCGCGTAGTACAGGTTCGCGACCGTGGCGCCGCAGGAGAACGCGAGCACCACCATGATCAGCCGCAGGTTGCGGATTTCCGGCATGACTGTGCGGACACCACGCACGGCCAGTGCATTCCCGGTGTGAGACCGTTCACCCGGGAAACCCGGCAAACGAGTCCTAAGCGGACCGCACCCGCAGCCCGTCGAAGGCCACCGCCGCCACCGTCTCCGCCAGCTCGTCGCCGCTCTGCCCGCCGCGCGGCCGGTACCACTCGATCAGCGAGTTGACCATGCCGAACAACAGGCGCGCCGCGGTCGGCGGGTCGATGTCCGGCCGCAGGTCGCCCTCGTCGACGGCCTTGGTGACCAGTTCGGACACGATGTGGTCGAACTCACGACGACGGGCCAGCGCGTCCCGCTCCACCTTCGTGTTGCCGCGCACCCGCAGCAGCAGCGTCACGAACGGCAGCCGGTCCACCAGCACCCGGACACTGCCGCGCACCAGGTACTCCAGCCGGTTCACCGCGCGCCCGTCGACCGAATCCAGCTCGGCCACGATCTCGAACAGCCCGTCCAGCGCCCGGTTCACCGCCAGCCGCAACAACTCCTGCTTGCTCGGCACGTGGTGGTAGATGGCGGACTTGGTGATGCCCAGCTTGCGCGACAGGTCCTCCATGCTGGTGCCGTCGTAGCCGCGCTCGTTGAACAGCTTGACCGCGACCGCGAGCAGGGACTCCAGGTCGTAGCCCGGCCTGCCACGCCGGGCGGGCCGGGCCGGAGGTGCGGTCGTCATGACCCCAGTATCCCAAGTGGTCTCAGGCCGGCGGGCGCTGGTCGATCACACGGCGCAGTTTGCCCATCGACCGTTCCAGCGTGTCCGGGTCGAGCACCTCGACGCCGACGCTGATCCCCACGCCGTCCTTGACCCGCGCCGCGATCTCCGACGCCGCCGACACCCGGCGCTCGGCCGTGGTGTCGTGCCGGGCCTCCACCAGCACCGTGAGGTGGTCCATCCGGTCCTTTTTGGTCAGCTTCAGCTGGAAGTGCGGCGCCAGGCCCTCGGTCGCCAGCACGATCTCCTCGATCTGCGTCGGGAACACGTTGACGCCACGCAGGATGATCATGTCGTCGCTGCGGCCGGTGACCTTGTCCATGCGCCGGAACGCCGGCCGCGCGGTGCCGGGGCGCAGCGCGGTCAGGTCCCGCGTGCGGTACCGGATGACCGGCATGGCCTGCTTGGTGAGCGAGGTGAAGAGCAGCTCACCCGTCTCGCCCTCGGGCAGCACGTTCCCCTCGACCGGGTCGACCACCTCGGGGTAGAAGTGGTCCTCCCAGATGTGCAGGCCGTCCTTGGTTTCCACGCACTCCTGCGCCACACCCGGCCCCATCACCTCGGACAGGCCGTAGATGTCCACGGCGTGCAGGTCCATCCGCTGCTCGATCTCGCGGCGCATCTGCTCGGTCCACGGTTCGGCGCCGAAGATGCCCACCCGCAGCGAGGACTTCGCCGGGTCCAGGCCCTGGCGCTCGAACTCGTCCAGCAGCGTCAGCATGTACGACGGGGTCACCATGATGACCTCGGGCTGGAAGTCGGTGATGATCTGCACCTGCCGCGCGGTCATACCGCCGGACGCGGGGATCGCGGTGCAGCCCAGCTTCTCCACGCCGTAGTGCGCGCCGAGCCCGCCGGTGAACAGGCCGTAGCCGTAGGCCACGTGCACCTTGTGCCCCGGCCGCCCGCCCGCCGCGTAGATCGAGCGGGCCATCACCGTCGCCCAGGTGTCGATGTCGGCCTCGGTGTAGCCGACCACGGTCGGCTTGCCGGTGGTGCCGCTGGAGGCGTGGATGCGGCGCACCTGCTCCTGGGGCACGGCGAACATGCCGAACGGGTAGTTGTCCCGCAGGTCGTGCTTGGTGGTGCAGGGGAACTTCGCCAGGTCCGACAACTCGCGGCAGTCGTCCGGGTGCACCCCGGCCTCGTCGAACTTGCGGCGGTAGAACGGCACGTTCTCGTAGGCGTGCCGCAGTGTCCACTGCAGACGTTCCAGCTGGGTGGCGCGCAGCTCGTCGACGCTCATCCGCTCGGCGGCGGTCAGGTCGTCCGGCGCCGGCGCGGTGCCGAGGCGCTTCGCGTGAGGCACGTCGCTGTGCATGGTCGTCATGGGGGCCGGCTCCTCAGTTCTTCCCGATCGTGCGGCTGCGGCCGCGGAATTCGGCGATCACTTCGCGCCCGGCGCCGGTCTCCCGGTGCACCGTGACGTCGTAGATGCCGTTGCGCCCGTAACGCGTGCGTTCCTCGGCCGTGGCGACCAGGCGGTCGCCGAGGCGGGCGCTGGCGACGAACGAGATCTCGGCGCCCGCCGCGACCGTCACCGGGCCGTGGCTGTTGCACGCGCAGGCGAACGTCGTGTCGGCCAGCAGGAAGATGTAGCCGCCGTGGGCGATCGCGTGCCCGTTCACCATCTGCTCGGTGACCGTCATGCGGGCGACCGCCCGGCCGGCGTCGGCTTCGACGAGTTCGATGCCGAGCGACTTCGACGCGACGTCGTCGGCGAACATCGCCTGCGCGGCTTGGGACACGGCGGCACTGCCTTCCGTCGTTACTGACCGAATGGACGGTTAATAATGTGCGTCCGGCCTCGGCACTGTCAAGACCCCTGGAACACCGGCTTCGACTTGCTCAGGAAGGCCTCGACGGCGCCGCGGTGGTCGTCGGTGAGCCCCAGTCGCGCCTGCGCTTCGCCTTCCAGCCGCAGAACTTCCGGCAACGGCGCGCCCCAGGACGCGGCGAGCGCGCGCTTGGCCTCCGCGTAGGCGCGCGTGGGGCCCGCGGCCAGGCGGGCGGCCAGGTCGGCGGCGGTGGCGGCCACCTCGTCGGCGGGCACGACGCGCCCCGCGATGCCCCACTCCGCGGCCTGCGCGGCGGTGAAGGTCTCGCCGAGCAGGACGAGTTCGCTCGCCCTGGCCGCGCCGACGGCCCGTGCGAGGCTGGCGGACAGGCCGGAGTCGCAGGTCAGGCCGATGCCGGTGAACGCGGTGCCGAACTTCGCGGCGTCCGCGGTGACCCGCAGGTCGCAGGCGAGCGCGAACCCGAGCCCGGCGCCGACGCACGTCCCGTTGACGGCCGCGACCACCGGTTTCGGCATGGTCGCCAGCGTGGTGACGATGGGGTTGTAGTGCTCGTCGATGGTGGCGAACGCGGTGGCCGGGTCGGCGCGCAGCGCGTCGGCGTGCTCGGCCAGGTCCTGACCCACGCAGAACGCCCGGCCGGCGCCGGTGAGCACGACGGCGCGGACCGTCTCGTCGGAGGCGACGAGCTCGAGCGCGTCCCGCAGCTCGGTCTTCAGTTCGCCGGTGAGGGCGGGCCGGAGCATCGTCACCGTGGCCACTGCGCCTTCGCGGGAAACGGAAACAACGTCACTGGTGCTTTCGTCAGCCATGCCGAGACGCTACCATGACTTCCTGAACGTTCGGTTGGTTAATCCGGGGAAGCGAGGAACGATGGCCCAGCAGTCGACGAGGATGCTGCGCAGCTACGTCAGCGGCGGCTGGCGGACCGGGGAGGGCGAGGGGGCGCCCCTGCACGACGCGGTCACCGGCGCCGAAGTCGCACGGATCTCCTCCGCCGGCATCGACATGGCCGCCGCGCTCGACCACGGCCGCCGCGTCGGCGGACCGGCCCTGCGCGAGCTGACCTTCCACCAGCGGGCCGCGCTGCTCAAGGCCGTGGCCTCCCACCTGCGCGAGCACCGCGACGAGCTGTACGAGCTGTCCGCGAAGACGGGCGCCACACTCGGCGACTCCAAGTTCGACGTCGACGGCGGCATCGGCGTGCTGTTCGCCTACTCCGGCAAGGGCAAGCGCGAGCTGCCCAACGACACCGTCTACGTCGACGGCAACGTGGAGCCGCTGAGCAAGGGCGGCACGTTCCTCGGCCAGCACATCGCCACCCCGCTGCGGGGTGTCGCGGTGCAGATCAACGCCTTCAACTTCCCGGTGTGGGGCCCGCTGGAGAAGTTCGCCCCGGCGTTCCTCGCGGGCGTGCCGAGCCTGGTGAAGCCGGCCAGCCAGACCGCGTACCTGACCGAGCGGGTCGTCGAGCTGATCATCGAATCCGGCCTGATCCCCGAGGGCACGCTGCAGCTGATCTCCGGCAGCGCCGGCGACCTGCTGGACCACCTCACCGAGCAGGACCTGGTGTCGTTCACCGGGTCGGCGTCGACCGCGCAGAAGCTGCGCACCCACCCGGTGATCGTGCGCCAGGCCGTTCGCTTCAACGCCGAGGCCGACTCGCTGAACTGCTCGATCCTCGGCCCGGACGCCAAGCCCGGTACGGCCGAGTTCGACCTCTACGTCAAGCAGCTGGTCACCGAGATGACCGTCAAGGCGGGCCAGAAGTGCACAGCGATCCGCCGCGCCTTCGTGCCTGCCGAGCTGCTCGACGACGTGGCCGAGGCCGCCGCCGAGCGCCTGGCGAAGGTCAAGATCGGCAACCCGGCCGCCGAAGGTGTCCGCATGGGCGCGCTGGCCAGCCTGGAGCAGCGCGAGGAGGTCCGCCGCTCGCTCAAGGCGCTGCAGGACGCCTCCAGCGTCGTGTTCGGCGACCCGGAGCGGGTCGAGGTGGTCGACGCCGACGCCGAGCGCGGCGCGTTCATCTCGCCGGTGCTGCTCAAGGGCGACGCCGACCGCGCCGAGCCGCACGAGGTCGAGGCCTTCGGCCCGGTCTCCACGCTGATGCCCTACACCTCGGTCGAGCAGGTCATCGGCTACGCCGCCCGCGGCCAGGGCAGCCTCGCCGGGTCGGTCGTGACCGGCGACGCGCAGTTCGCCCGCGAGGTCGTGCTGGGCGTGGCGCCGTGGCACGGCCGCCTGCTGGTGCTCGACGCCGACGACGCGAAGGAGTCGACCGGCCACGGTTCGCCGATGCCGGGCCTGGTGCACGGCGGCCCGGGCCGCGCCGGCGGCGGCGAAGAGATGGGCGGCATCCGCGGCGTGCTGCACCACATGCAGCGCACCGCCGTGCAGGGCAGCCCGAAGGTGCTGTCCGCGGTCACCGGCCGCTGGGTGGAGGGCGCGCCGCGCAACACCGAGGACGTGCACCCGTTCCGCAAGTCGTTGGCAGAGCTGAAGATCGGCGACAGCGTGGTGGCCGGGCCACGCACCGTGACCCAGGAGGACGTGGACCACTTCGCCGAGTTCACCGGCGACACGTTCTACGCCCACACCGACCCCGAGGCGGCGGCCGCGAACCCGCTGTTCGGCGGCATCGTGGCGCACGGCTACCTGGTCGTGTCGTTCGCCGCCGGCCTGTTCGTCTCGCCCGAGCCGGGGCCGGTGCTGGCCAACTACGGCCTGGAGAACCTGCGGTTCCTGACCCCGGTCAAGCCCGGCGACGAGCTGACCGTGACGCTGACCGCCAAGCAGATCACCCCGCGCGAGAACGCCGACTACGGCGAGGTGCGCTGGGACGCCGACGTGACCAACTCCGCGGGCGAGTCCGTCGCCAAGTACGACGTGCTCACCCTGGTGGCCAAGGAGAACCGATGACTGCCATCCTCGACGAGAAGGACCTCGAACGGCACTTCGAGCACACCATCGAAAAGGACCAGCGGATCGAGCCGCGGGACTGGGTGCCGGAGGGCTACCGCAAGACGATGATCCGGCAGATCGCGCAGCACGCGCACTCCGAGATCATCGGCATGCAGCCGGAGGGCAACTGGATCACCCGCGCGCCGTCGTTGCGGCGCAAGGCGATCCTGCTGGCGAAGGTGCAGGACGAGGCCGGGCACGGGCTGTACCTGTACTCGGCGGCGGAGACGCTGGGCGCCGACCGCGCGGACCTGACCGAGAAGCTGATCAGCGGCAGGCAGAAGTACTCGTCGATCTTCAACTACCCGACGCTGACGTTCGCCGACGTGGGCGCGATCGGCTGGCTCGTCGACGGCGCCGCGATCTGCAACCAGGTGCCGCTGTGCCGGTCCTCCTACGGGCCGTACGCCAGGGCGATGATCCGGATCTGCAAGGAGGAGTCGTTCCACCAGCGGCAGGGCTACGAGCTGCTGATGACGATGGTGAAGGGCACGCAGGCGCAGCGCGACATGGTGCAGGACGCGGTGAACCGGTTCTGGTGGCCGTCGCTGATGATGTTCGGCCCGCCGGACGCCGAATCGGCCAACACCGCGCAGTCGATGGCGTGGAAGATCAAGCGGCACACCAACGACGAGCTGCGCCAGCGGTTCGTGGACATGACCGTGCCGCAGGCCGAGGCGCTCGGCGTGACCCTGCCGGACCCGGACCTCAAGTGGAACCCCGAGCGCGGGCACTACGACTTCGGCCAGGTCGACTGGGACGAGATGAAGCAGGTCGTCGCGGGCAACGGCCCGTGCAACACCGAGCGGCTGGCGCGGCGGCGGCAGGCGCACGAGGACGGCGCGTGGGTCCGCGAGGCCGCGGCCGCGCACGCGCGCAAGATGGCGGAGGCGAAGTGAGCAAGAGCGAGTGGCCGCTGTACGAGGTGTTCGTGCGCGGCAAGCGAGGCCTCAACCACGTGCACGTCGGGTCGCTGCGCGCGGCCGACGACCAGATGGCCCTGCACAACGCGCGTGACCTGTACACGCGGCGCAACGAGGGCGTCAGCATCTGGGTGGTCAAGGCCGCCGACATCACCGCGTCCTCGCCGGACGAGAAGGACCCGTTCTTCGCGCCGTCGGGCGACAAGGTGTACCGGCACCCGACGTTCTACGACATCCCCGACAACGTTCCCCACATGTGAGCTGATGATGTCCTTTGACAACGCCTACGAGGCTTTGATCGACGCTCACGACGACTCGCGGTGGGCGTTCGGCACCGGGTTCGAGGACCCGCTCGCCGGGGTCGACACCTCGGTGCCGTCCGGTGTGGACGGTGACGACCTGGCGCGGTACTGCCTGATGCTGGGCGACGACGCGCTGGTGTTCTCGCACCGGCTGCAGCAGTGGTGCACCCGCGCGCCCGAGCTGGAGGACGAGGTCGCGATCGCCAACATCGGCCTCGACCTGCTGGGCCAGGCGCGGTTGCTCCTGGCGCGCGCGGGCAAGGCCGATGGTTCAGACCGCGGCGAGGACGACTACGCGTTCTTCCGCGACGAGCACGAGTTCCGCAACGTCCGGCTCGCCGAGCTGGAGCGCGGCGACTTCGGGCAGCTCATCGCGGTGCTGCTGGTGTTCTCGACCTGGCGGCTGGCGTTGTTCCAGCGGCTGCGGTCGTCGGTGGACCCGGTGCTCGCCGCGATCGCCGACAAGGGCGTGAAGGAGCTGACCTACCACCGCGACTACGCCGCCCAGTGGGCCGTGCGGCTCGGCGACGGCACCGCGTTCTCGCACGAGCGGATGCAGGCCGGGCTGGACGGGATCTGGCCGTTCGTGGACGAGCTGTTCGTGCCGCACGAGACCGAGTCGCGGCTGGCCGCGGCGGGTGTCGCGGTCGACCCGGCTTCGGTGCGCGCGGAGTTCGACGACGTGCTGGCGCAGGTGTTCGCCGCCGGTTCCCTGGCCCGCCCGGAGAGCGCGGGCAAGGCCGGGGTCAACGGGCAGACCGGCCGGGGTGGCCGGCACACCGAGGCGATGGGCTACCTGCTGGCCGAGCTGCAGAGCGTCGCCCGCGCCCATCCGGAGGCGACATGGTGAGCGCCCGCGCCGTCGCGGAGACCGTCCGCGACCCCGAGCTGCCGATGCTGACGCTGGCCGACCTCGGCGTGCTGCGCGAGGTGTCCGAACAGGACGGTGCGGTGACGGTGTCGATCACGCCCACCTACACCGGGTGCCCGGCGATGGACACCATGCGCGACGACCTGGTGCACGCGCTGCAGGGCGCCGGGTACTCGCGCGTCGAGGTCCGCACGGTGCTGCAGCCGGCCTGGAGCACCGACTGGATCAGCGAGCGGGGCCGCCGGGCGCTGGCCGAGGCGGGTATCGCGCCGCCGGGCAGCGCGCCGCGGCGGCCGTCCGGGCCGATCCCGCTGACGCTGAGCCCGCCGGTGCGCCGGGTGTCCTGCCCGCGGTGCGGGTCGGCGGACACCGAGCTGGTGTCGGAGTTCGGGGCCACCGCCTGCAAGTCGTTGCTGCGCTGCCGGTCCTGCGACGAACCCTTCGAGCACGTCAAGGAGATCTGAGGTGACCGCGAGCACCAAATCGAGGCTGCGGGGCGACTTCCACACGCTGACCGTGGCCGAGGTGACGCCCCTGTGCGACGACGCCGTCGCGGTCACCTTCGACGTGCCGGAGGAGCTGGCGGACGCCTACGCGTTCCGGGCTGGGCAGTCGCTGACGCTGCGGCGGACGATCGACGGGCGCGAGGAGCGCCGGTCGTACTCGATCTGCTCGCCCGAGGGCAGCAAGCCGCGCATCGGGGTGCGCGAGGTGCCGGACGGGCTGTTCTCGACGTGGCTGGTGCACCAGGTGCGGCCGGGCGACGAGATCGAGGTCGGCACGCCGACCGGGAACTTCACGCCCGACCTGTCGGTGCCGGAGCACCACGTGCTGATCGCGGCCGGCTCGGGCATCACGCCGGTGCTGTCGATCGCGGCGACGGTGCTGCGCGACCCGGCCGCGACGGTCACCGTGCTGTACGGCAACCGCCGCACGGACACCGTGATGTTCGCCGACGAGCTGGCCGACCTGAAGGACCGCTACCCGGACCGGCTGGAGCTGGTGCACGTGCTGTCCCGGGAGCCGCGCGAGGCGGAGCTGTTCACCGGGCGGCTCGACGGTGAGAAGCTGTCGGCGTTGCTGGCGTTGTTCCCGGACGTGTCGGCGGTCGGGCACTGGTGGCTGTGCGGGCCGTTCGGGATGGTCACGGTGGCGCAAGAACGGTTGCGTGCCGCCGGAGTGCCGTCGTCGCGGATCCACCAGGAACTGTTCTATGTGGACGACGTGCCGCCGGAGCCGGTGCGGCACGAGGAGAAGCCGCTCGACGGGGTCGTCACCCAGGCGACGATCATCCTCGACGGCCGCGCCACGACGGTCGCCGTGCCGCGGGACGTGCCGGTGCTGGACAGTGCTCAGCGCGTGCGGCCGGACCTGCCGTTCGCGTGCAAGGGCGGGGTGTGCGGCACGTGCCGGGCGAAGGTGACCGCCGGTGCCGTGGACATGCGCCGCAACTTCGCGCTCGAGGAGGGCGAGGTCGCCGACGGGTTCGTGCTGACCTGCCAGTCGCTGCCGGTGTCCGACGCGCTCACGGTCGACTTCGACGTGTGATGGGCACCGCCTTCGCCGCGGCGGCCAGTGATCCCGCCGCGGCGAAGGCGAGCACGATGGCCAGAACGCCGGACAACCACACGGACATGGCGAGCGCCAGGTAGACCTGCACCGCCGCGGTCACCGCGAACACCGCCGTCAGGACAAGCCAGACCGGACGGTCGGTGACCGGAGTCTTGGACTGGCCCAAACCCACTGCGAAACCCCTCCCGCGATCTTCCAGATACCCCTGGTATCGCCAAGCGGCCCGCCCGGGTTACCGCTGGGCACGATCCGTGACGTTGTCAACATTTGCCAGTTGGCTCCTGCCCGCGGCGGGCTTGCTGTGCGGAGTGGCGCGTTGCTTGGACTGGTGCGTTGCCTGAAGTGGCGCGTTGCTCGGCGTGGCCAGCCTGCAGCCCGTGTGGGCCACCCGCTGCCCGCACCGACCTGCCGCCACCCGGCGGCCAGTCCGCCGCTGCACGGGCTGACGCACCGCGCCCACCGGCAACCGCCGCAGCCGACCGCCGCCGCACCGGTAACCGCCGCAGCCGACCGCCGCCG
>NZ_JBEXTZ010000163.1:0-11730 GCF_040614195.1 Amycolatopsis sp. NPDC006125 | reverse complement strand
CCAACCAGACCTCCCCCGCCCCCGATCCACAGCCGATCTTTAGTCGCCGATCAGGCGTGTCAAGGTACTCTTTCCCGCCTTGACACGCCTGCTCGGCGACTGAAACACAATCAGGCATCGGGGGCGGGGGTGGTCGGAAGGTGACCGTTTGGCGCCGTGAGGCGCTGTTTTCGCGCGAAGGCGCGGGTTTAAAGATCAAGAGATGTCCTCGCCGGACGGGCAGGCTCCGGGATGACCAGGGGTTGGGTGCCTCGTCTCGCCTCGGGTGGGTGGTCGCTGGGTGGTCATCCCGTCGCCTTCCGGTTTGTGCATATCACCTTGAGCCAGGGCCGCAAGGTTGGCATGCTCGGCCGCCGGAGAGAGCCTGGGTTGCGGCCCTGGCTCAAGGTGATCGCGCCGGTGTCAGGCGACGGGATGACCACCCAGCTACCTTGGGTTCTGTTCAAAGATCGCGGTGCACCGCGATGTCGGCCAGCCGCTTCAGGCTCTCGGTGTTCCGTGGTGCCAGCATGGCCGCCTGCACCGGCTCGGGCAGCAGGCTGAGCGGGCCGCGCACCAGTTTCTCCGCCATCTGCACCTCCGTGCCGCCCTCGGTGTCGGGCGTGAGGGTCAGCGTGATCTTCGCGGCGCCCATCGGCCACATGCGGGCCTCCAGTTCGAGGAGCTTGTTCTCCTCGACCGCGAGCACGCAGCTCACGTCCTGCACGTTGAACGGCCACGGCCCGACGCTGTGGTGGATCCGCGAACCGACCTGAGGCCAGTGGCTGTCCACCTGCCGGATGTGCGAGGCGCCCACGACCCAGCCCGCGTAGGTCCAGCCGTCGGCGAGGACGGTGAACACCTTTTCGGGCTGGACGGGAATCCGCTTGCTCACCACGATCATGTCTCGCTCCCCGGCTCGGTCCACCGGCAGCGAGTACCCCGCGCGGGAGCGGGGCAATCAGCTCGCTTCGGTCGCGGGCGGCGCCACGGCTTCCTCGAGCGACGACGTGATCCGCAGCTGCTCGTCGAGCCGGGTCACCTCCAGCGGCCGCAGCACGGCGCGGCTGGTGGCCACGACCCGCAGCTCCACCGAGTTCTCCTCACACTTCTGCTGCGCGTTGACCAGCAGGCTCAGGCCGATCGACCCCAGGAAGGTCACCCCGGACAGGTCGACCACCACCGGGCCCGGCGGCTGGGCTTCGGCGCAGGCGGCCTGCACCTCGCTCTCCAGGTCGGGCGCGCTGGTCAGGTCCACATCGCCGGCGGCGGAGACCACGATGGCCCCGTCGATGAGGCGTCGCGTGACACGCAACTCGGTGGTCACCCGAGATACCTCCTACTGTCGTCGTTCACCGCGTCCTGCCGTCGGCGGACCACAAGGAAGCTGCACCGGTACCCGGAGCCGCCACGGCAACAGGCTGGCGGCTCAACCGTCCGCCGATCCTAACCGGGCTTCACCGCGGGTGAGGATCGGGGCGGAAAGTGGTTAACCGGCCACGTCCGGGGAACCACCAACACAGCCGATACGCGAGCAAGGACCGCTGGCGGGAGGACACTGTGAGGACCGACGGCTCGCGCCGACCGACGAAGCACCACAGCAAGCCGTCGGAGTGGCGGCGCGCGGTGACGCGGTTGCCGGAAGAGGCGCCGGCGGCCGGCCAGGCCAGGGAGTTCGCCACCTCCGCGCTGCAGGCGTGGGAGGTGCCCGCGGACACCCGCGAGGACATCGTGCTGGCCGCGTCCGAGCTGGTCACCAACGCCGTCGAGCACGGGCAGGGCGAGGTCACGGTGGTGCTGCGCCAGAACGGCGACCGCCTGCTGCTGCGCGTGTGGGACGACGACGTGCACGTCCCGGTCCCGCGCCCGGCCGAACAGGATTCGGTGCGCGGCAACGGCCTGGTGATCGTCGAAGCGGTCAGCGAGTCCTGGGGTTACGAGACCGGCTCCGAGGGCAAGTGGGTGTGGGCGGAGTTCGCCCTCCCGCGCTGAGTTCAGCGCGGCGCCGGGATGTGCCGCGCGCCGCGGCGGGACGGGCGCTCCGGCTGCGCCGACCACCGGCACAACAGCAGGCACACGTCGTCGTCGTGCTCGTCCTGGCCGAGCATCTCGGACAGGATCCGGTCGCCCGCCTCGTCCGTCGGCAGCCCGGTGACCTCGGCGAACGCGCCGGTCAGCCGGGCGAGCCCGTCGTCGAGCACCTCGGCCCGCCGCTCCACCAGCCCGTCGGTGTAGAGCAGCAGGTCGCTGCCCGGCGTGATGGTCTCCTCGTACTCGGCGATGTCGAACGCGAACGGCACACCCAGCATCGGCGCGTTCGGCCGCTCCAGGTGCCGGACCCCGTCCTCGCCGCAGGCCAGGATCGGCAGGTGCCCGGCGCTGGCCCAGCGGATCCGGCCGGTCTCCAGCTCCAGGTCGGCGACCACCGCGGTGGCGAACAACGTGCTGTCCAGCCCGCGCAGCAGGTGGTGGGCCAGCCGCAGCGCCTCCGCCGGGCCGTGCCCTTCCGCGGTGTAGGCGCGCAGCGCGTTCTGCAGCTTCCCCATGACCACGGCAGCGTCGAGACCGTGCCCGGTGACGTCACCCACGGTGAGCACGATCGTGCCGTCGGCCCTGGTGAACGCGTCGAACCAGTCGCCGCCGATGTTCACCCCGGTCGCCGCGGGCCGGTAGCGGGCGCACAGCTCCAGCTCGTCCGGGGTGCTCAGGGTGGGCAGCATCGCGTGCTGCAGCCGCTCGGCCAGCTCGCGCTCCCGCTCGTACTCGCCCGCGTTGCGCAGGCCGACCGCGGACCGCGCGGCGACCGCGGTGAGAAAGGACACCTCGTCGCCGGTGAACTCGCTGTCCCGGTGCAGCTCGAGCACGCCGAGCAGGTGCGGGCCGACCGTCAGCGGGAGCAGCAGCCGTTTCGGCTCGATGTGCGCCTGGTGGCCGGTCGCGACGCGCTTCACGTCCGCGTCCGGCGCGCTGTCCGGCCGCGGCAGGCGCTTGAGCTTGCGGGTCTCGTCCGTCACCAGCCACACGCCGGCGCAGTCGGCCAGGTTCTCCCGCTCGATGAGCCCGACCAGGGCTTCCACGACCTCCCGGCCGCGCAGCGAGGCCGACACGCTGCGGCTCACTTCGTCCAGGAACGCCGACCGCTGCCGCTGCAGCTCGACCTCGGCGTGCAGGGCCAGCAGGCCCGCGTTGGTCTGTTCCAGCTCCGACTGGTGCAGCCGCAGCTCACGTTCCTGCCGCGCGATGGTCTCGCGCAGCTCGCGGAGCAGGTCCTCGGTGGTGGCTTTCGTCACCGGCCACCACCTCCCGCGATGACCACCACGCACGCGTCGTCCCGCCCGCGGCCACGCTGCCCCAGGATCCAGCCCGCGACGGTGGCCGGGTCGTGGTTGAACAGGCCGGGCCAGTCCGTGTTGCTCCACTTGTCCGAGATCCCGTCGGTGTGCAGGACCAGCCAGCTGCGGGAGGACCACGAGTACGCGGTGTCCGACGGCCGCGGACGCGCGGCGACGCCGACGATGCCGTGGCGCGACACGATGCGCTGCACGGGCCCGTCCTGGTCCGCGTAGAACCGGGTGGACACGTTGCCCACCCCGCAGAACCGCATGCGCCCCTCCGCCGGAGTCAGCTGCGCGACGGCCACGGTCGCGCCGCGCGTGGAAGCGAGGGACGGCTGCATCAGCTCCAGGATACGGGCCGGTCGCAGCTCGGCGTGTGCCGCGACGGTGGAGATCGCCGCGTCACTGGCCCGTGCGGCCAACTGGCCGTGGCCCAGACCGTCACTCACCGCGATGGTCACGCTATCGTCCGTGGTTTCCGCCGTCCAGCGGTCGCCGCATTCCGCTTCACCCGGAGCGGTGAGGATCGCGCTGCCGATTCGCAGTCCACCGGGCAGCGGCGACGGGCCCGCGTGCCAGCGCGCGAGCACGGAAGTGCCCTGGCCACGCCTGCTGTAGACGTCGAACACGTCCGCGGCGCGGCGCACCGCGCCGAGGCCGCCGCCCAGCGTGCCGGTGGTCGAGTAGCCGTCGCGCATGCTGTCCTCGATCCGGCCGATCCCCGGACCGCAGTCGACCGCGACCACGTCCAGCCTGCCCAGCGCCGGCACCACGCTGAACACCCCGCGCCCGGCGTGTTTGAGCAGGTTGGAGGCCAGTTCGGTGGCGGCGAGCGACACCAGGTGGACCCGCTCCAGCGGCAGCCCGGCGCGGGTCGCGGCCGACGCGGCGACCACCCGCGCGCGCCCGACGTGACTCGGTTCGGTCACTATCAGGTCGTCGCGGGTCACGGTCCCGCGCTTCTCCGGACGGACATGCTGATCTCCACCGTCGTCCCGCGACCCGGCGCCGAGTCGATCCGGAACTGGTCGGCGAGCCGTTTGGCCCCGCCGAGGCCCAGGCCGAGGCCGGACCCGGTGGTGAAGCCGTCCGCCATGGCCGCGTCGATGTCCGGGATGCCCGGCCCCTTGTCGGTGAAGGTCATCCGCACAGTCGGGTTACCGCCGAGGTCCTCGACGGCGATTTCCGCCTGCCCGCCGCCCCCGTAGACCAGGGCGTTGCGGGCCAGTTCGCTGGCGGCGGTGACCAGCTTGGTCTGCTGCACGAGGCTGAACCCCGCGGTGGACGCCGCCGACCGGGCGGCGTGCCGCACATGCACGATGTCGTATTCGTCGTGGATGGCGACCGTGTTCGTGGCAGGTGCGCGTGTCACCGCAGCGCCGTCCGCGATGACCCCGATTGCGGGGTGAGTAGTGACAAGCCCTCCTCGACGGAGAGCGCCGTGAGCAGGCCGGGCAGGGTCAGGCCGAGTTCGACCAGCGTGATCGCCACGGCCGGGCGCATGCCGACCACTACGGTGCGGGCCGCCATCAGGGAGGTGATGGCGGCAATGTCGTGCAGGGTGCGGGCGAGGAAGGAGTCGATGATGTCCAGCACGGACACGTCGATGAGCACACCCCGGGCGCGGGTCTCCACGACCTTCTCGGTGAGCTCGGCCTCGAACTCGGACACCGACTGGTCGAGGAGCTCCTCCTGGATGGTGACCAGCAGGACACCACTCAGGTTGACGATGGGGACGCCCGCCATCAGACCACGCCCGGTCCCGCGGACGACCCAACCTCCAGGCCCAGCCGGTTGAGCGCGTAGGCCAGCGCGTCGGCCAGCCGTGCCCTGGTGGCGACCTCGCCGAGGTCGATGCCCAGCTGCACCATCGTGTTGGCGATCTGCGGGCGGATGCCGCTGATGACGCACTCCGCGCCCATCAGCCGCGCCGCCATGGCGGTCTTGAGCAGGTGCTGGGCCACCATGGTGTCGACCGTGGGCACGCCGGTGATGTCCAGGATCGCGACCTTGGCCTGGTGGGTCATGATCGACTGCAGCAGGCTCTCGGTGGCGACCTGGCTGCGCATGCTGTCCAGGGTCCCGATCAGCGGGATCGCCAGCACCCCGTCCCACAGCTTGATCACCGGGGTGGACAGCTCGGTCAGCTGGTCGCGCTGGATGGCCAGGGTCTCCTTGGCCGAGGCCAGCGCCGACTCGACGAGCACCAGCCGCAGGGTGTCCACGGCGCTGGAGAGCAGCAGGGCGCCCGCTGTGAGCAAGTCCGCATCCGCGGCCTCCTGCCACAGGCGCAGCAGCGGCTTCTTGAGGTCGCTCACCTCGACGGCGGTGCGCGGGCTCACGCCCTGGTTGCCGTCGAGTTGCGACGCCAGCGCGGTGAGCAGCGAGCGCAGGTCGTTGAAGCCCTCGGCGGCGGGGCTGTCCACGTCACCGGCCGCGATGGCCCGGCGGATCCCCCGCAGGACCTCGGCGCTGTCGCCGGCGGCCTGGTCGGAATCCTGCGCCACCGAGCGGAAGAACGGTGAGTCGGCCCACTGCGCGACGATCGTTTCCTTTTGGGCGTCAAGGAAATCGCTGACCACGGCGGTGATCTGGCGGTCGGAGGTTGTCGTCATCGCTCCCAGGCTCCAGCATGGTGGAAGGTCGCAGGCACGCGAGCACGCTCCACGAAGTTCGTTGCTTTGCGGCAAACTTATTGCACACGGCCGCCGGGCGACAACCGGGGCCGAAGCCGACGCCACGATTTTGGAGAGAGTTCGAACCATGACGACGGACGAAGGCGCGACCAGGTCCGCCACGGCTTCCGTGGTGCGCACGGAGGCCAGCGGGGACAGCGGACGTGTGCTGCTGCTCGGTGAGATCGACCACGGCGCGGTGGACCAGCTGGACCAGGCCGTGGAGAAGCTGCTCGGATCCGGGGTGATCCACCTGGTGCTCGACTTCGAGGGCCTCAACTTCTTCGACTCGGCCTGCATCAGCGCTCTGATCAGGGCGAAGACCAGCGCGGAGGAGCAGGGCGGCACGGTGAAGCTGGCCAACGTGGACCGCTACGCGCGGCGCATCCTGGACATCACCGGGTTGCTGGGCTCGTTCACCATCGAGGGTGAGGAGTCACCCAGCGCTCGTGCGTGAGGCAGCCCGCGTGCACACCCACCGTGAAATGGCAGGTTTGGGATTCGCGAGCCAGGGGTAGCCCGGCTGGGCCATGAGCGGTTTCAAACCCGTCAAGGGGCCGGTTTCCGGCGCGGCGTCAAGCAGGGGCGCCCCGCCGGGTATCTGGTGGGCGAAGTGCGAGGGCAGATGTACCTGGAATACGAGGACGCGCAGGCGCGGGGGTTGCGGCGGTACGTGCGACTGGTGACCGAGGCTCTGGGGCTGGGCGGCAACGCCTACTTCGTGCAGATCGACCCACCACCGGCCAACGCGTACCTGGCGCTGGAACGGCGCCTTCCCGAGTTCCCCGACCGTGACGCCGCCCTCATCTGGAGTGAGGACACCGGCTGGTCGCTGGTCGTCGAATCGCACTGCGGCGAGGACCTGATCGTCCTGGCCTACCTCGGCGCCGACGTCCTGCCCGCGCCGCGGGTGGTGGCGCGGTTCGCCGAGGACCTGTGCGACGGCGTCGCGGCCGGTGTCCTCGAGCCGCCGGTGTGGGATCCGGTGGACGTCCGGGAGCGTCTGGCCGCGTACTCCGCGCCGGCGCTGGCGGGCTGACGAAGCTCGAGATCTGCCGACTTCCCGGTCCCGCATTAGGCTGAACGCACCACAGGTGTCCCTACGCGTGTCCGGGAGGTTCCGTTGGCCGAAGAAGCTTTCGCGGTGCGTCACCGGGTGACCGGGGACGCCGTCGTGGTGACCGTGTCCGGCGGTGTGGACCTGTGTTCCGCGCCGGCGCTGATCAGTGAGATGGACCAGGCCCGCCGCGCGGCCGTGCCGCCGCAGCCGGTGATCGTCGACCTGTCCCGCGTGGACTTCCTCGGCTCCGCCGGGTTGTCCCTGCTGGTCGAGGCCGAGCAGCGGTGTGCCGAAGCCGGCACACCGCTGCGCCTGGTCGCATCCAGCCGCGTCGTTTTGCGCGCGCTGGAGGCGGCCGATCTGCGGCAGGTGTTCACCGTTTCCGAGACTCTCGAATGCGCCCTGGGTGAGGGCTGACACGGTCGATGACGCATCCGGCTGATACGTCTTATTTGGACACAGTGGGTGAAATGGGGGCGATGGTCGCCGCGCGCGACTGGTCGGCGACCGCCCTCGGCCCGATCGCGGAGTGGCCGCGCGAGCTGCACGCCGCGCTGCGCCTCGTGCTCTCGTCGCGGTTCCCGATGCTGGTGTGGTGGGGGCCCGAGCTCACCGTCTTCTACAACGACGCCTACCGCCCGGCGATGGGCGAGAAGCACCCGCGCTACCTCGGCCGCCCGGCGTCCGAGTGCTGGGCGGAGGCGTGGGCCGAGCTGGGCCCGCTGTCGCGCCACGTCCTGACCGGCCAGGGCGCCACCTACTCGGAGAACCAGCTGCTGTTCATCGACCGGCACAACTACCTCGAAGAGACGTACTGGACGTTCTCCTACAGCCCGATCTCCGGCGAGCGGGGCGAGGTGCTGGGCATCCTGGTCGCCGTCCAGGACACCACCGAGCAGGTGGTCCGCCAGCGCAGGATGGAAGTGCTCAACGACCTCGGCGAGGTGTCGGCCGCCGGATCGGTCGCGCAGACCGCGCGGTCCGCCGTCGCCGCGCTGGGCCGCCACGGCGCCGACCTGCCGTTCGCGCTGGCGTACCTGTTCGACGAGGGGCAGGCGTCGCTGGCCGCCGCGTACGGGGTCGGCCCCGGGGAGCGCGCCGCGCCCGCGGTGCTGGACCGCGGCGGGGAACCGGTCTGGCCGTTGTGGGACGGCGGGACCCACGAGTGCGACGGGCTGCGGAAGCGGTTCGGGCCGGACTTCGTGCAGCCGGTGGTCGTCGGCACGGCCGCGCCGGACCGCGCCGTGGTGCTGCCGCTGGTCGCCGCAGGCCGGGCGGAGCCGGTGGGCGCGCTGGTGCTCGGGGTGTCGGCCTACCAGGCGCTGGACGCGGACTACCGGGCCTTCCTCGAACTGCTCGGCGGCCAGGTGTCGAGCCTGATCACCGACGCGCTCGCCTACGAGGGCGAGCGCCGCCGCTCGGATGCGCTGGCCGAACTGGACCGCGCGAAGAGCGAGTTCTTCGCCAACGTCAGCCACGAGTTCCGCACCCCGTTGACGCTCATCGCCGGGCCGGCCGAGGACGCGCTGGCCGACGCCGCCGAGCCGTTGCCGCCCGGTCAGCGCGAGCGGCTGGAGCTGGTGCACCGCAACGCCGGACGGCTGCGGCGGCTGGTGAACGACCTGCTCGACTTCGCCAAGATCGAGGCGGGCCGCCTGCAGCCGGATGCCGCGCCGCACGACCTGGCCGCGCTGACCACGGAGATCGCGGAGAGTTTCGCCCCGGCCGTGCGACGTGCCGGGCTGCGGTTCGAGATCGACTGCCCGCCGCTGTCCCGAGCGGTGAACGTCGATCCGGACATGTGGGAGAAGATCGTCCTCAACCTGCTGTCCAACGGGCTCAAGTACACGCGGGAGGGCGGGGTCGCGGTCCGGCTGCGGGAGGTGGACGGGCACGCCGAGCTGACGGTCGCCGACACCGGCGCCGGCATCCCGGCCGACGAGCTGCCGAGGCTGTTCCAGCGGTTCCACCGGGCGCGCGGGCGGGAGGGCCGCTCCCACGAGGGCGCCGGGATCGGGCTGGCGCTGGTGCAGGAACTGGTGCGGTTGCACGACGGCACGGTGTCGGCGGATTCGGTGGAGGGGGCCGGGAGCACCTTCTCGGTCCGGTTGCCGCTCGCGGCGGTCGCGCCCCCGGCGGCCGTCGACCTCGCGCTCGCCGCCGCGCCCGCCTACCGCGAGGAAGCGCTGCAGTGGCGCCTCGACGGGGAAGGCGAGACGGCGCAGCCCGGCGAGCAGCCGGGGCCGACGCTGCTGGTAGTCGAGGACAACACCGATCTGAGCCGGTTCATCGCGCGGATGCTGCGCCCGATCGGCCGGGTCCTGCTCGCGCGGGACGGCGTCGAAGGGCTGGAGCTGGCGCGGCGGCACCGCCCGGATCTCGTGTTGTCGGACGTGATGATGCCGCGCCTGGATGGGTTCGGGCTCATCCGGGCGCTGCGGGCGGAACCGGCGACGAAGTCGGTGCCGGTGCTGTTCCTGTCCGCGCGGGCCGGGGTCGAGGCGGCGGTGTCCGGTCTGGAGGCCGGCGCGGACGACTACCTGCCGAAACCGTTCTCCGGCGCAGAGCTGCTCGCGCGGGTGCGGGCTAACCTGGCGCTGTCCAGTCTCCGGCGGCGTGAGTCGGAGTTCCGCCGCGCGTTGTTCGAGTCGTTGCGGGAAGGCGTGTTCGTCGCCGACAGCGACGGCACGGTGGTCGAGGTCAACCCGGCGTTCGCCAGGATCACCGGGTATGGCGCGGAAAGCGTGCCGATGGCCTGGCCGTACCCGTGGCTGGGTGCGGACGCCGCGCGCCTGCCGGCCGCCGATCTGGTGGGCTACCTGGGCGACGGGCACGAGGTGTCGGTCCGGGTGGAGCGCCCGGACGGGCGCGAGGCGTGGGCCGCGCTGACCCTCACGCGCGTCGCCGAGGACGACGGGCGGGCGTGGCTGGTCGGGACGTTGCGGGACGTGACGGTCGAGAAGAAGGCGGCGGACCGGGAGGCGGTGCTGGCCGCGTTCGCCGCGGACCTGGCGGCCGCCACCGATGTCGCCGAGGTGCTGAACGCCGGGGTGTCGGCACTGCGGGCGATCCTGGGTGCGACGCGGGTGGTGGCGGCGATCTGGCCGACCGTGGAGAGCGGCGGGTTGCTCGCGGGCGATCCGGAGGCCGGTTCGTTCGACGAGCTGGAGCCGGAGCTGTATGAGAGGCTGGACCGCGCGCGCCGTCAGGCGCCGGGGCAGATCTGGCCGCCGGAGACGAGCCGCGAACTCGGGGCGACGCTCGGCAGTGGTGATTCGGTGGTGTGGGCCGAGCGGGCGGACCAGGTGCTGGGCGCCGAGGAGCGCGCGTTGTTCGGGATGCTGGTGGCGCAGCTCGCGCAGGCGCTCGGCCGGGCCCGCAGCTACGACGAGGCGCGTGCGGTCGCGCTGACCCTGCAGCACGCCATCCTGGGGCCGACGGACCTGCCCGCCGGGTTCGCGGTGCGGTACGAGCCTGCGGTGCGGCCGCTGGAGGTCGGCGGCGACTGGTACGACGTGGCGCGGTTGCCGGACGGCCGTATCGCGGTGGTCGTGGGCGATTGTGTCGGCAGAGGGCTCGCGGCGGCGTCGGTGATGGGGCAGCTGCGCAGTGCGTGCAGCGCGCTCCTGTTGAGCTACGGCGATCCCGCGCGGGCGCTGGACCAGCTGGACGGATTCGCCCGGCAGATCCCGGGCGCCTTGTGCACCACGGTGTTCTGTGCGGTGGTCGACCCGGTTGCCGGGATCGTGACGTACTCCAGCGCCGGGCACCCGTCGGCGGTGCTCAGTCATGCTGACGGCAGTGATCAGCTGCTGGACCAGGCGTTGGCGGTACCCCTGGCGGTGCGCCGGTCGACGGACCGTCCACGTGCGACGGTCCCTTTGCGGGCGGGTTCGGTGCTGTTGCTGTACACGGACGGTTTGGTGGAGCGGCACGGCCAGCCGATCGACGAGGCGATCGAAGGCGCACGGGTGGCGGTGCGCGAGGTGCCGCGCCGGCAGTCGGCGGAGATCACCGAGCACCTGCTGGACCGGTTGTTGCCGCCGTCCGGTCACAACGACGACGTGGCGGTGCTGGTCTACGTGCACCCGCCTGGTCCGATGCGCCTGGAGTTGCCCGCGGAGCCCCGGAGCCTGGTCGACATGCGGCGGGAGTTGCGTGAGTGGCTGGCCCAGTCCGACGTCCCCGACGAGGCGGCCGCGGACGTGATCCTCGCCGTCGACGAAGCGTGCACGAACTCGATCGAACACGGCTACCCTGGCCGGGACGACGGCACCCTGACGCTGACCGCAACCGCCGACGAGGGTTCCGTGGAGATCGTGATCACCGATGACGGCAAGTGGCGCCCACCCCCCGCCGACAAGGGGATAAGGGGTCGGGGAGTGGGTTTGATGCGCGCGCTGATGACCGAAGTGGACATCGCCCCAGGGGAACAGGGAAGCCGGGTCCGCCTGATGCGCAACTGGAAAGACTGAGCGCGCAGCGCAATCTTTGAACCAAACCCGAGCTGGGTGGTCATCCCGTCGCCTGACACGCAACGATCACCTTGAGCCAGGGCCGCAACATCTGTGCTCGCGTGAGTTGAGATGCCAACCTTGCGGCCCTGGCTCAAGGTGATATGCACAAACCGGAAGGCGACGGGATGACCACCCGGCGACCACCCACCCGAGGTGAGCTAACA
>NZ_JBEXTZ010000162.1:0-11748 GCF_040614195.1 Amycolatopsis sp. NPDC006125 | reverse complement strand
GCGCCGAGCACTGCTCGGCGCGGCCGGTGGGCTTTGCGAGTTGCCTGCGGTGGCTGCCCAGCCATGCGCCTCGTGCATGGTGGCCGCCCACCCGGGCGTGCGGCTTAACCTACTTGGTCGTCTTCGGCGTGGTCGCGTTCGCCGGGCGCTTGGCCGGCGTCGTGCTCCGGCGGGTGGCCGGGGCCTTCGTCGTCGCGGTCTTGGGGGCCGGCTTGGCCTGCTCCTCCTTGACCTCGTCCTCGATCCGGTCCGCGACGTCGTCCGCCGCCTCGGCGACCTTCTCGCCACCGGCGCGGGTCCGCTTCGCGACCAGGCCGAGCACGTCCTCGACCTTCTCGCGCGCCTCGGTGCTCACCTCGCCGACCCGCTCCTGCGCGGTGGTCAGCGCCTCCTCGACCTGCTCGACCACGCTCTTCACGCGCGGCTCGGCCAGGAACTTGTCCCACGCCTGCTCACCGGTCTCGGCCAGCTTGTTGTACAGCTTGAGCGCGGCCTCGGTGTACTCGTCGATCAGCTTGCGCAGCTCGGTCGGGTCGAGCTTCTCCCGCAGGGTGGTCACCTCGGTCGGCAGCTCCTCGATGTTCTTCCGCGCCACCTCGCTGCCCTCGACGACCCGCTCGCGGGCCTTGCCCACGGCGTCGACCACGGCCTGGCCGGCCAGGTTGCCGGCGCCCAGGGCGGCCAGCAGCGGGGTGCGGAGCTGTTCGATGGCGGTCTTGGTGCTGGGCATTGTGCTCACTCCTTGGCGATGACGGTTGCTTGTCCTCGATCGCCGCCCGCCGCCGCGTTCTCCCGGCGGAACGACTCGTACACGTCGAGCAGGACCTGCTTCTGCCGCTCGGTGAGCTCGGCGTCCGCGCGGATCGCGTCGGTCACCGGTCCACCGTTGGGCAGGTCGAGGATTCCGGCCTGCACGTAGAGCGCTTCCGCGGAGATCCGCAGCCCCTTGGCGATCTGCTGGAGGATCTCCGCGCTGGGCTTGCGCACCCCGCGCTCGATCTGGCTCAGGTACGGATTGGACACTCCGGCGAGCTTTGCCAGCTGCCGCAAGGAGATCTTCGCGTTGTTGCGCTGCTGGCGGATGTACTCACCGATCCCGGAGGCGATGTCGGCGACCTTCTCCACCGGTCCGCCCGCCGAGTTCTCGTGGCCGTTGTCCTCCGACATGTCAGTCCATCTCCTCGCGACGATTCCAACGGTACGCGCGGGTGCTAGCTATTGCAAGCACCCTGCTTGCAACCATCGGGTGTTACTTGAGTCACCCGTTACGGTGGGGGTGTGCACAGCACGGCACGCCGCCGGCGCCAGCTGGCCGAGTCGCTGCGCCGGGACGGCATGATCACCGATCCGGCCTGGCTGGACGCGTTCCGGCGGGTGCCGCGGCATGCCTTCGTGCCCCGGTACTTCCTATCCCAGCCCGGTGGCTGGCGCGCCGTCGACCGCACCGATGGGGACTGGCTCGACCACGTCTACGCCGACCAGGTCCTGGTCACGCAGCTCGACGGCGATCCGAGCGCGTGGGAGCGCGCTCGCCGGGAGGGCGTGGTGCGTGGCAACCCGACGTGTTCGTCGAGCATGCCGGGGATCATGGCGGTGATGCTCGAGGAGCTGTCGGTGCACAGCGGGCACCGGGTGCTGGAGATCGGCACCGGCACCGGTTACAACGCCGCCCTGCTCTCCGAACGGCTCGGCTCGTCGCTGGTGTCCACAGTGGATGTGGACGAGGAGCTGGTGCGGCTCGCTTCGGAACGCCTGTCGCTGTGCGGGTACCACCCGACGGTCGCGGTCCAGGACGGCGCGGAAGGCTTGCCGGACGGTGCGCCGTACGACCGCGTGTTGTGCACGTGTTCGGTGTCGGAGGTGCCGATCGCGTGGCTGGAGCAGGCGACGCGCGGGGCGATCGTGGTGACCACCCTGAACCGTCCGATCGGCGCCGGCCTGGTGCGGCTGATCGTGATGCCCGGCCCGGTCGCACGGGGCCGCGTGCTGAGCCGCGACGGCCGGTTCATGCCGCTGCGGGCGCACCGTCTCGCGGATCCGGCGTCGCTGCCGGAGATCGCCGGGCCCGCGCGCCCCACGGAACTGTCCGCGGAGGTGGTCCTGCACCCGTCGAGCCGGTTCGAGTTCTTCGCCGGGCTGGCGCTGCCGGGGGTGGTGCCGGTGTTCCGCGGCGAGGACGCGTTCCTCCTGCACAGCGACGGTTCCTGGGCGCGGGTGACAACGCACGCCGACCGAACGACGGTGGCCCAGGGCGGCCCGCGACGGCTGTGGGACCTGACCGAGGCCGCCTACCGGCGGTGGACCGCGCTCGGCAAGCCAGCCCGGCAGCGCTTCGGGATGACGGTGACGCCCCTGCACCAGGAATTCTGGCTGGACGACCCCGACGGCGACCACCGCTGGCCGCTGCAATAGATCACGTGGCCGCCGACTGGCCCGCGGCGCGCTCTGCCAGCGACGACCCCCGCGATCCCGGGGCACTCCCCGCGCGTAACGACGAGGCCCGCACTCCGTGCACCCCAGAACGGCCACCGCAACCAACACCCGGCGCACCCCGCCAGCAACCACCGACAACCCACCAGGCGCACCCGCTAGCGATCACCGATAGCCAGCGCACAGCGCCCCCACGCGCCAACCGCCAGCCAAGTCCCCACCGGCGAGCGCCGTCCCAGCGCCTACAGCGGAGCCCACAGCACCCAGCCCTCGGTCACTCCGCATCCAGCCCGCCGGTCGCGACCACCGTCGGTCGTCGCGCTACGGCAGCCGGCTTTCGACCCAGCTCGCGACGTGCTCGACGCTCGCGTCGAGCGGCGCGGTCGTCGTGTCGAAGAGGGTGACCGGCGGGTCGAGGGTGTCGGCGTTCTTGTGCAGCCATGTGTTGAACTCGAGCATCTCGGCGATGCGTGGTTCGTCCCAGCCGCGCCAGGCGGGGCGCGCCCGCAGCCGCCGGGCGAGCACCTCCGACTCGGCGACCAGCGCGAGGTAGTGGATCTCGCTGAACAGCGCACGCTCGGGCAGCGTCTCGAACTCCGGGGGCACCACGGTGCCGCACAGCACGACCGGGCGGCCGTTCTGGTGCACCATCGCGGCCATGCGCAGCCAGGTGCCCCGGAACGTCGGGTGCCCGTTCACGTCGTCGCGGAGGCCGGCCACCCACAGCACGTCCTGCTCCAGCACCGTGACCCGCCCGCCGAGCCGCCCGACCAGGGCCGGGCCGACGGTCGACTTCCCCGCCCCGCTCGGTCCGGTCAGGGCGAACAGCGGCAACCGGCGGAAGGGCCAGCGGTGACCACACCGGTGGCACAACCGGACGTCGCCCTCCACGGCCGGGACCTCAGCCAGGTCCCCGCATCGAGGGCAGATGCGGGGATCCAGCATCGCTTCCGGCATGTGTCAGTCGAAGAGCTGCTCGAGGAAGCTCCGCTTGCGGTGACCGCGGTGGCCGTACGGGCGCGGCGAATCCGAGTAGTACCCGCCGCCCTGGTACGGCCGGGGCGAATCGGAGTAGCCGTGCCCACCCCGGTACGGCCGGGGCGAGTCGGTGTGCCCGTGGCCGCCGTACGGGCGCGGCGAGTCCCGATACGCCGCTGTGTGCCCGGCCGCCCCCTGGTACGGCGGCGGAGCAGCGGCGGGCCCGCCGTAGTAAGCGCTCTCCGCGCCCACGATCTGCTCCAACTCGCCGCGGTCCAGGAAGATGCCCCGGCAGCCTTCACACTGCTCGATGTGGATGCCGTTCTTGTTCACGGTCCGCATCACGTTTTGACACTTCGGACAAATCACGTATGCCACCCTACGCATGATCCGGCCCGCGGGGAGTGGGGTCCGCCAGTTTCCCGCCCGGAGCTCGTCATTCCGCTCGCAGCGCCTCCACTCTGGTGACCGCCCGGAGCGCGGGCAACGCCGCGCCGGTCACCGCGAATACCAGGACCACCGCCGTCACGGCGGTGACACCGATGAAGCCCGCGTCCACGTGCAGGCTGATGTCCGCGCCGAGCAGCCGCACGAGGAGGGCGCCGGTGCCGATCGCCACCGCCACGGCGACCGCCACCCCGAACACCAGCGGGATCGCGTTCTGCCAGAGCAGTGACCGTCCCAGGACCGGCAGCGGCACACCTGACGCGTGCATCGCCGCGAAGGCCCTCCGCCGTTCGCTCAGCTGCCCGGCCAGCAGCACCAGCAGACTGACCGCCGCGATGACGAGTCCCAGCAGACCGCCGGTGTAGAGCAGCCTGTCGACCGCGGCCAGGAAATCGTTCCCCCCGCCGTAGTACTCGTCCTCGCTGTACGCCGTCGCCTGCCACCCGAGCGGCCCGAGCGCGGCCCGGACCCGGTCGAGGGCACCCGTCTCGCCTGGAGTGAGGAGGAGCTCGATCATCCGCCCGCCGTCCGGCAGGTGCTGCGCGCTCGCGGCTGCCGGCGTCACCGCCAGGCCGACACCGTGGGCGACGCCAGCGGTGCCGGGAGAGATGGTCGCCGCTTCCGCCGGGACCGTGAACGGCGTTTCGTCCACGGTCATGGTCGAACCTGGCTGGACTCCCGACCCGGCCACGACGTACACGGCGCCGTCGACACACCCGGACGTTCCGAAGAGGTGCTCCAGCACCGGGCACGGCGCGACCAGCGATTCCACCGGCCCGCCGGTCCAGGGTCGCGCCGCCAGCCGTTGGATCGGGTACGCGCCGACCAGCCCTGGCGTCCCCTCGAGCAGGCGCATCGCCTCCGCTTCAGCGTCGTCGGTCACGCTGAGGTTCCCGGTCCCGGTCCCGGTGGCGACCCGAGCGCGATCCGCGTCCGCGGCGGCCGAGCCGATCATCGTCTGCAGCGTGATGACCCCGGCCAGCACGACCACCACGCCTGCCACGACACGGTTCGGCGTGCCGCTGTCGAGCTGCAGCCGCCGGACGGCCAGTTGCCACGCCGGACTCCCGCCCCGGATCCGCCGCACCACCAGGTCGGTGATCCACGGCATGACCGCGGGCACGCCGATCAGCAGGAGCGTCGACCCGGCGAGCAGGAACGGCAGGGTGCTGGCCGGACGGGACGACACTCCCAGCAGCTTGTCCGGCAGCAGAAGCACGACACCGAGCGCGATCAGGACCAGCCGCCACCACAGCCGTCTGCGCTCCGGCTTCGCGTTGCGCAGGACCGCGAGCGGTTCGACGACGAGCCGCCGCAACCCGAACCAAGCCGGCCCGACCGCGAGCACCGGGACGAGCAGAGCCACCACCACCCCCAGTGGCCAGCCCGGCACGAAGTCCGGGCCGAAGACGGTGATCCCCTCGAACTCCAGCCCCGCGGCCGACCCCCGCACCGCGAAGTAGATGGCCAGGCCCAGCACGCCGCCGGCCAAGGCGCCGGCCAGCGATTCGCCGGCGGCGATCCGGTGCACCTGCCCGCGCCGCGCGCCCGCGAGGCGGAGCGTGGACAGCCGCCGCTCACGCTCCGCACCGCCGATCCGGCTCGCCGCGCTGAGCAGGACGAGCATCGGGATGAGCAGCACGACAACGCCGACGATCAGCAGGAAGACTAGCTGCGGGGACGAGGAGTCCGGTGCCCCGCCCGCCCCGAAACCGGTGACCGCGACTCCCCCGTTCGCGGCACGGATACCAGTGGTGCCGACGTAGGCGAACAACTCGTCCGGGCCGGCGAGCCCCTCCGGTGCGATGGTGCCGACCACGCGCCCCGGGAATCGCTGCTGCAGCAACGGGTCCACCGCGAGCCGCTCCGCGAGCGCCGGCGACAGGACCGTTTCACCGGCTTGCGGGATCGCGACCAGACCGGGTGGAACCGGCGCGTCCGGGCCGACGGCGTCCAGCCAGGTGATCGTCAACGTCCGGTCTCCCACCGGGGTGAAGTTGGAAGACAGGTACAGCGACGCGGGCCCGTCCACGGCCGCCGGTTCGCGCGCGGCGATTCGGTCGCTTCGCTCACTCAGGGCGTTGATCGTGCTCGCGAGCAGCAGGAGCATCGCCAGCGACAGACCGATGCCGATCGTGGTCAGCACCAGACGGGGCAGGTTGGCGCGGAACGTCCGGCCGCCCCCGACGGCCAGCCGGAAGCCCAGCGCGAAGTCGTTGAGCCAGCTCACGGGACGGCCACCCGCTCCGGTGTCCGGCCGTCCCGGACGATGACCTCGCGGTCGGAGTACGCCGCCACCCGCACGTCGTGCGTGACCAGCACTACCGCGGTGCTCAGCTCCTTCGCCGCCGCCACGAGCAGGCGCATCACGCGTTCGCCGTTGAGGGAGTCCAGCGCTCCCGTCGGCTCGTCGGCGAAGACGACCTTCGGCGTGGTGATCAGGGCCCGCGCGATCGCCACCCGCTGCCCCTGGCCGCCGGACACCTCACCGGGCCGCTTGCCGGCGAGGTCGCCGAGCTCGAACCGGTCGAGAGCCGCCCGCGCCGACGCCTCGGCCGGCTTGCGCTTCATCCCGCCCAACCGCAGCGGCAGCGCGACGTTTTCCAGGCACGACAGCTCGGGGACGAGCTGGCCGAACTGGAAGACGAACCCGAACTCGCTGCGGCGCAACGAAGATCGGTCTCCGTCGGACAGGCTCGCCAGGTCGCGCTCGCGGTAGACGACCCGGCCGTCGTCCGGCGGCACGATCCCGGCCAGGCAGTGCAGGAGCGTGGACTTGCCCGACCCGGACGGCCCCATGACGGCGACGATCTCCCCCGCGTCGATCTCGAAGTCGGCGCCACGCAACGCCTCGGTGGGCCCGAACGACTTGCGCAGACCGGTGGCACTGAGCAGGCTCATGCCTTCACCTGCCCGGCGAGCTCGTCGAGGCGGGCCGCGGTCAGTTCGAGCCAGCGCAGGTCCGCTTCCAGGTGGAACAGCGCGTGGTCGCAGATCAGCGTGTCCGCGAGGTCGCCCTCGACTTTGCGGCGGGTCAGCTCGCGCATGACCTTCAAGTGCGCGGCGCGCTGGGTGTCGAGCACCGTCGCCGCGTCGCGACCGGACATCAACGCGAGCACGACCTTGGTGTACAGCGTGTTCTGCAGGTACGCCTCCGGCTTCTCCGGAGTGCTGAGCCACTGCTCGACGTCGGTGATCCCGGCATCGGTGATCGCGTAGCTCTTGCGCTCCGGACCACCGCCCGGCTCGACCCCGCTCTCGGTGACCAGGCCGTTGCGGAGCAGGCGCGCCAGCGTGGCGTACACCTGCCCGTAGTGCAGCGGCCGGTCGTGCCCGAAACGCTCGTCGTACGCGCGTTTGAGCTCGTAGCCGTGCCGGGGGCCCGCCTCGAGCAGGCCGAGAAGTGTTTGTCCGATCGCCATGGACAGGACTATACACACGGTGTAGAGTCGCTGTCTATACACCCGGTGTATAGACAGCGCTCCCAGCGCGAGTGGGAGTGGCAAGCGCTGGGGGCTCGAGCGGGCGATCCAGCGGTCGCCTCTCGGCGAAAGGCGCGACACGGCTCCAGCAGGACTGGTGTTCCGTGACGGCGAAGAGGTGAGGCCCGGGGGACACGGACCGGATCGGCCACCCGGTCCAGCAGCGCCCCTCGACTACTTGTTCCAGGAGGTCAGCAGGCACAGAGACAAAACGGGTGACCGGCCGGATCGGCGTAGACCCGGAACCTCGATGCGTCGTCGAGCATTTTCGCGCCCAGCGACAAGGCACGGCTGTGGGCCGCTTCGAGATCCGTCACGTCCAGGTCCAGGTGGAGCTGCTGCGGAACATCCTGCCCCGGCCATTCCGGCGCACGGTAGGACTCGACGCGCTGGAAGGAGACCCGGACTCCATCCAGACCGTCGAGGACCACCCAGCTGTCGTCGTCCACCTTCGGCTGCGGCAGGTCCAGCAACCGCGCGTAGAACCCGGCCAGCTCCACCGGATCCGGGCAGTCGAGAACGATCGCGCCCAGTTTCGGAACGGCACCCATGCGATTCCTCCAGCACTCGAACGGCCAGCAAGCGGATAACCAGTGAAAGGAGTATGCAAGTTACGCGACACGTCCGCAACCACCGTCCGGCTTACACTGGTGACGTGAGCTCGACGGACGTGTCCCTCGTGGTGGATTTCCTCAATACCCTCGACGTGGAGGACGACACTGATGTGCTCACGAACGCAGCCTCGTGGCGCGCCTGGAGCCATGAACGCGGGCTGGAAGCGGGCCCGGTGTCCGCGGCGCGGTCCGCCCGCACGGCCCTGCGCGCCGCGGTCGGCGACACCTTGGACGCGTCGCCGCTGGCGGTTCCGGTCACGATCGAACTGGCCGTCGGCGGGCCGGCCCTGGTCACCCGCGACGCGGTCGGTGCCGTGATGGCCGCGGCCGCCAGGTTGGCGGTGCTCGGGCAGTGGACGCGGGTGAAGATCTGCCCGGCGGACGACTGCCGCTGGGCGTTCTACGACGAATCCCGCAACCGCTCACGCACCTGGTGCTCCATGCAGGTGTGCGGCAACCGGGAGAAGGCGCGCAGCTGGCGCCAACGCCGGGCCTGAACACCCGGTGGAGTTGCCCACAGCACACCTGTGGACAACTCGTCCACCTGTGGACAACCCGGAAAGATGCAGGTCAGCGCATCTGCTGCGCCGTGTCGGCTGCCGAAACACGCCTCCGCCGTCCTGCGGGGCAGCCGGACGCGCTTGGCTGCCACCAGCCGGGCGTGGCATCGGCTGTCCTGACGCCGCGCTGTGCAGGCCGGAACCGTCGGGCCGCGGTAGGTCAGAACAGCAGCTGGGCCACGGTGTAGATCACCAGGCCGGCGAGTGCGCCGACGACGGTGCCGTTGATGCGGATGAACTGGAGGTCCCGGCCGACCTGCAGTTCGACCTTTCGCGAGGTCTCCTCCGCGTCCCAGCGCTCGACGGTGTCGGTGATGATCGTGGTGATCTCGGTGGAGTAGTTGCGCACCACGTAGGCAGCGGCGCCCTGCACCCAACCGTCGACCTTGCCGCCGAGTCCTTCGTCGGACACCAGGCGCTCGCCCAGGTTCCGCAGGCCCTCACGGACGCGGCGGCGCAGCTCGCTCGACGGGTCCTCGGCCGCGTTGAGCAGCATGCCCTTCGCGGTGCTCCACGCCGAACCGATCAGCTTCTGCACGTCGGGGTGGTCGAGGATCTGCTGCTTGACCTGCTCGGCGCGGGCCATGGTCTCCGCGTCGTTCTGGAGGTCCTGGGCGAACTCGCCGAGGAACTTGTCCAGGGCCAAGCGCATCGGGTGGTTGACGTCGGTCTTCACGGCCCACGCGAACGACAGGACCTCGCCGTACACCTTGTCGGCCAGCATCGCGTCGACGAACTTGGGCGACCAGCTCGGGGCGCGGTCGGAAACCACGCGCAGCACGGTGGCGTGGTTGTCGCGCACCCACTCGTACGCTCGGTCGCACATCAGGTCCACGAGCTTGTAGTGCGCGCCGTCGGCGAAGACCTGCTCCAGCAGCTTGCCCAGCGGCGGGCCCCACGGCTGCTCGACGACCCGCCGCACCACCGCCTGCTCCATGACGGCCTGCACGTCCTCGTCCTTGAGCACCGTCACGACACCGCGCACGACGGTGGCGAGTTCGGAGGTGACCCGCTCGGCGTTCTCCGGCTTGGCCAGCCACTCGCCGAACCGCCGGGAGACCTGGACGCGCTGCAGCTTGTCGCGGACCACGTGCTCGGACAGGAAGTTCGTGCCCACGAACTCGCCGAGGCTGCTGCCGATCATGTTCTTCTTGCTGGGGATGATCGCGGTGTGCGGGATCGGCAGGCCGAGCGGTCGCCGGAACAGCGCGGTCACGGCGAACCAGTCCGCCAGCGCGCCGACCATGCCCGCCTCGGCGGCGGCCCGCACGTAGCCGACCCAGCCCGGCCAGCCGGCCGACTGCGCCCACGTCGTCAACAGGAAGATCACGGTCGCGCCGAGCAGGAAGGCGAGCGCCACCAGCTTCATCCGGCGCAGCGCCCGCCGCTTGCCCTCCTGGTCCGGGACCGGGGGAAGGCCGATGTCAGCGGGGGTCAGTTGCTCCACGACCCCATTGTCCGTGAGGATCGGCCATTATGCGCGAACCAGCTCTCGTCCCCCGGCTGCGGCCGTTCACGTCGACCATCTTCGCGGAGATGACCGCGCTCGCCGTGCGCACCGAAGCGGTCAACCTCGGCCAGGGCTTCCCGGACACCGACGGACCGTCCGGAATGCTCGACGCCGCGAAGAACGCGCTGTTCGGCGGCGCGAACCAGTACCCGCCCGGGCCAGGGAGGCCGGAACTGCGGGCGGCGATCGCACGCCACCGGGCGCGCTACGGGCTGTCCTACGACCCGGACAACGAGATCCTCGTCACCGCCGGCGCCACCGAAGCCATCTCCGCGGCGCTGCTGGCGCTGACCGAACCCGGCGACGAGGTCATCGTGATCGAGCCGTATTACGACTCGTACGCGGCGGCGGTCGCGATGGCGGGAGCGACCCGGCGGGTGGTCTCGCTGGTGGAGGGTGCGGACGGGCGGTTCGCGCTCGACCTCGACGCGCTGCGGGCCGCGGTCACCCCGGCGACACGCGCGATCCTGGTGAACTCGCCGCACAACCCGACGGGAACCGTTTTCACGCGCGAGGAGCTGTCGGCGATCGCCGACCTGTGCCGGGAACGGGACCTGATCGCGGTCACCGACGAGGTGTACGAGCACCTGGTCTTCGACGACGCCGAGCACGTACCGCTGGCCGCGTTCCCGGGGATGCGCGACCGGACGGTGTCGATCTCCAGCGCGGGCAAGACGTTCAACTGCACCGGCTGGAAGATCGGCTGGGTGTGCAGCAGCCCGGAACTGGTGGCTGCGGTGCGGGCGGCGAAGCAGTTCATGACCTTCGTGTCCGGCGGGCCGTTGCAGCCGGCCGTCGCGCATGCGCTCGACCACGAACTGCCGTGGGTGGAGTCGCTGCGGACCTCGCTGGCGGCCAAACGAGACCGGCTGTCGGCGGGCCTCACGGCGGCGGGCTTCAGGGTGCGGCCGAGCCTCGGCACGTACTTCGTGTGCGCGGACGTGCGGCCGCTGGGCTTCACGGACGCCGCCGAGCTGGCGTGGCAGCTGCCGGAGCGGGTCGGGGTGGCGGCCGTGCCGGTGAGTGTGTTCACGGACAACCCGGCGGAGTGGCGGCACGTGCTGCGGTTCGCGTTCTGCAAGCGGGACGAGGTGCTGGACGAGGCGATCGAGCGGCTGCACAAGCTGGCCTGAGCGCGGTTCGGCCCGACGGAGGCGGCGCATCGGCGCGAATCCTTGTCCGGGCGCGATCGCGGGTGGGTGGGTGCACCGCGAGATCGCGGCCGGGCTCGTGGATTGGGCATACCCGCTGGCGCACCGGGGCGCGAGGCTGGAGCGCCGGACGGCTGTGGCCGGAGGGCCGAGAGGTCACAGCGCCGGGAGCCGGAGCGCCGGGAGACCGGAGCACCGGGAGACCGCACAGCACCGCAGGCCGTAAGGCCGCGGGCGAAGGGCCGCAACGTCCAGCGCTGGAATGCCCAGAGCCGCAACCGCGCGGCGTCGGGCCGGAGCGCCGGAACTGAAACGCCGGAATAGCCGGTCGAGCCAGCGCGCCAGCGAGCTGGTCGAGCCGGAGAGCCGGAGAGCCGGGGAGCCAGTCGAGCCGGAGAGCCGGACACGGAACTCCTGCACCCGGCGGCCCGCGGCCGGGTGTCGGCGCACTGCGCCTGCACCCGGCGGCCGGCGCAGTGCGGCGCCGGGCCCCGAGAGCCCCGAAACGGAGACGCCGGAGTAAGGGGAAGAGGGTAGAACTGCGGAGTAGAACACGGAGGAAGCCGAATCAAAAAG
>NZ_JBEXTZ010000161.1:0-12025 GCF_040614195.1 Amycolatopsis sp. NPDC006125 | reverse complement strand
GTGCACCCGGCGGGCCGGGGGTGCGCCGGCGGGCGGCAGGGGCGCACCGGTGGGGCCGGGGCGCGCCAGCGGGCGGGGGGGGTGCGCCGGTGGGGGCGGGGAGTGCTGGTAGGCGGCCGGGGGGCGTCAGGGTAGGACGTCGGCTGGGGTTAGTTGTGCTTGTAGCTCGTCGTGGTAGGCGCCGACTCGGGCGTAGACTCCCGGCTTTCCTGGTTCGGCACAGCCTTCGCCCCAGGAGACGACTCCTACGACCCTTCCGGCGGCCACCAGGGGGCCTCCCGAATCGCCCTGGCAGGTGTCCACTCCGCCCTCCGGGTAGCCGGCACAGACCATCGCCTCGGGGGTGTACTGCTGGGGGTACGCCTTCGCGCAATAGTCGTCGCTCGTGACGGGGACCGTCGCCTTCAGCAGGACGTCCGACGAGTCGCCCATCGGCTCCGTGTTGCCCCAGCCCAGGATCGTCGCCTCGGTGCCGGCCTGGTAGCCCGGGTCGTCCTTCGTCGCCAGCGGCAGCGGCTGCGCGGTCAACGGCTGCGTGAGGGTCAGCAGCGCCACGTCGTAGCCCTGCGTGGCGTCCTTGAACTGCGGATGCACCCACACGTGGGACACAGTGGACACCGTCCCGTCGCGGCCGCTCAGCTGCGTCCGTCCACTGACGACCCGCAGCGACGGCGGGCTCTCCCCCTGCGCGCAGTGCGCCGCTGTCAGCACTTTGTCCGCCGCGACCAGCGTCCCGCCGCAGAACTGGAGGCCGGTGGCATCGGTCAGCGCCACGGTGAACGGGTACTCCGCGATGTTCGCGGGCTTGCCACCGACGATCCCGGGCTCCGCGTGCGCGGCCGGCACGCACACACACGCGGCGACCAAACTCGCGAGAACCACGATCGATCGGGTGAAACGGCGGACTACAGGGATCATTACCAGCTCCTTCGGCGCCCTGGTGAACGGTGTCGCAGTCCAGGATTGCGCGTCGGGAGGGTTCTACACATCTACCAAAAGACAGAAATTTCGCGGACAGGTCGGGCCCGGTAGGTGGAGCATACCTACCGGGCCCGAGTGTCCGCGCTGTCCGGCCACAGCCAGCGCGAGCCGGTTTTCCCCGTCAGGAGAGGGAAAACCGGGGTCCTCTCAACACGGACGGAGCTCTAGACCAGATCCGTCAGGTAGCGCGCGTACGCGCCGGTGGTCAGGAAGTTCGGCAGCTTCTCGCCGAGCGCAGTCTCCACGAAGATCTCGCGCGCATCGTCCAGTTTGGCCTCCGGGCCCAGGTCGGCCCGCACCGACGCGAGCTCCTCGTCCAGCATGGTCCGGACCAGCGAATCGGTCACCGCCGTGCCGTCGTCGAGCTTCGTGCCGTTGCGGATCCACTGCCACACCTGCGCCCGCGCGATCTCCGCGGTCGCCGCGTCCTCCATCAGGCCGAAGATCGCGGCGGCGCCGGTCCCCCGCAGCCACGCGTCCACGTAGCGCAGAGCGACGTTGATGTTGGCCCGCAGACCCTTTTCGGTGACTTCGCCACCCGCGCTGGCCACGTTCAGCAGATCCTCGGCGGTCACCGAAACGTCCTCGCGCGTCCGGCCGAGCTGGTTCGGCCAGCCGCCCAGCACGTCGTCGAAGACCTCCCGGCAGACCGGCACCAGACCGGGGTGCGCGACCCACGAGCCGTCGAAGCCGTCGCGCGCCTCGCGTTCCTTGTCCTGCCGGACCTTCTCGAACGCCAGCGCGTTCGCCTCCGGGTCCTTGCTCGGAATGAACGCCGCCATCCCGCCGATCGCGTGTGCGCCACGCTTGTGGCAGGTCTGGACCAGCAGCTCGGTGTAGGCCCGCATGAACGGCGCGGTCATCGTGACCTCGGCGCGGTCGGGCAGGACGAAGTCCGCACCGGCGTCGCCGAAGTTCTTGATGATCGAGAAGATGTAGTCCCACCGGCCCGCGTTCAGGCCGGCCGCGTGCTCACGCAGCTCGAACAGGATCTCGTCCATCTCGAACGCCGCGGTGATCGTCTCGATCAGGACGGTCGCCCGGATCGTGCCCTGCGGGATGCCCAGCTCCTGCTGCGCGAGGCGGAACACGTCGTTCCACAGCCGCGCCTCGAGGTGGTTCTCCAGCTTGGGCAGGTAGAAGTACGGCCCGCTCCCCCGCGCCAGCAGCTGGCGCGCGTTGTGGAACAGGTACAGGCCGAAGTCCACCAGGCTCGCCGAAACCGGCCGCCCGTCGATGCGCAGGTGCTTCTCGACCAGGTGCCACCCACGCGGGCGAACGACGACCGTCGCGGGGTTGTCGCAGATCGTGTAGCGCTTGCCCGACTCGGTGGTGAAGTCGATGTCGCGCCGGATGGCGTCGAACAGGTTCAGCTGCCCGCCGACGATGTTCGACCAGGTCGGCGAGGTCGCGTCCTCGAAGTCGGCCAGCCACACCTTCGCGCCGGAGTTCAGCGCGTTCACGGTCATCTTGCGGTCGGTCGGGCCGGTGATCTCCACACGCCGGTCCTCGAGGCCGGGCGCCGCGGGCGCCACCTGCCAGGAGTCGTCGTTGCGGATCCAGCGGGTCTCCGGCCGGAAGTCGAGCACCTCTTCGCCGCCGGCGAGCTTCTCCCGCCGCTGCCGCCGCTCGTCGAGCAGCTCGCGCCGCCGTCCGGCGAACTCGTTGTCCAGCCGCGCGATGAAGGCCAGCGCCGCCGGGGTGAGGATCTCGTCGTACCGCTCGCCGGCCGGGCCGGCGACCTCGATCTGCGAGGTGAACCTGTGGGACATGGCAAGCCTTCCTGGAGGGGCCGCGAGGCGGCCAGGGCGAGCGCGCCCTGGCCGCTCGCGACTTCTTCTAGAACTGGGCTTCTTCGGTGGAACCGGTGAGCGCGGTGGTCGAGCTCTCCGGGTTCAGCGCGGTGCTGACCAGGTCGAACCAGCCGGTGCCGACCTCGCGCTGGTGCTTCGTGGCGGTGTAGCCCCGCTCCTCCGAAGCGAACTCGCGCTCCTGCAGGTCGACGTAGGCGGTCATGCCCTCGCGGGCGTAGCCGTGCGCCAGGTCGAACATCGAGTAGTTCAGCGCGTGGAAGCCGGCCAGCGTGATGAACTGGAACTTGTAGCCCATGTGGCCCAGCTCGCGCTGGAACTTCGCGATGGTCGCGTCGTCCAGGTGCTTCTTCCAGTTGAACGACGGCGAGCAGTTGTAGGCCAGCATCTGGTCCGGGTACTTGGCCTTGATCGCCTCGGCGTACTGGCGGGCGACCTCGAGGTCCGGCGTGGAGGTCTCCATCCACAGCAGGTCGGCGTACTCGGCGTAGGCCAGGCCGCGGTCGATGCAGGGCTCGATGCCGTTGCGGACCTTGTAGAAGCCCTCGGAGGTGCGCTCGCCGGTGATGTACTTCTGGTCGCGCTCGTCCACGTCGCTGGTGATCAGCGTCGCGGCCTGCGCGTCGGTGCGGGCGACGACCAGGGTGGGCACGTTCAGCACGTCGGCCGCGAGGCGGGCCGCGTTCAGGGTGCGCTCGTGCTGCTTGGTCGGGATCAGCACCTTGCCGCCGAGGTGGCCGCACTTCTTCTCGGACGCGAGCTGGTCCTCCCAGTGCACACCCGCGGCGCCGGCGGCGATCATGCCCTTCATCAGCTCGAACGCGTTCAGCGGGCCACCGAAGCCGGCCTCGGCGTCGGCGACGATCGGCGCGTACCAGTCGATGTCGTTGTTGCCCTCGGCCCAGTTGATCTGGTCGGCGCGGCCCAGCGCGTTGTTGATGCGGCGGACGACGGCCGGCACCGAGTTGGCCGGGTACAGGCTCTGGTCCGGGTAGGTCTGGCCCGCGAGGTTCGCGTCGGCCGCGACCTGCCAGCCGGACAGGTAGATGGCCTTCAGGCCGGCGCGCACCTGCTGGACGGCCTGGTTGCCGGTCAGCGCGCCGAGGGCGTGCACGTAGTCCTCGGTGTGCAGCAGGTTCCAGAGCTTCTCGGCGCCGCGGCGGGCCAGCGTGTGCTCCTCGACGACGCTGCCCCGCAGCTTCACCACGTCGGCCGCGCTGTAGGAGCGCTTGACACCCTTCCACCGGGGGTCCGACGCCCACTGCTGCTCGAGCTTCGCGGCTTCCTGCTGCAACTCGTTGGGCTGCTCTGCCATGGGAGTTCTCCACCTTTGCGAACTTTGCGATGACTCGCTTGCTTGGATCGACCATGACATGCGCTGCGCAAACACCGCCAGCGCTCCAATTTGCCAATTTCTGCAAATTTTGGCGTAGCATGTTGTGAAGGTTGCGAAACGCGGTTTCGCAGCCGCTGCAAAGTTCGTGGACTGAATCGGTCACGTGATCGGTGCGGTCGGGAAAAGATCCTCGGGAAGGGCCTGTCGTGGAGAAGACTTTCGCCGGCGCGAAGCTGCGCCACCTACGCGAGAGCCGGTCGATGAGCCAGGCGGACCTGGCCAGGTTGCTGGAAATCAGCCCCAGCTACCTGAACCAGATCGAGCACAACTCGCGTCCCTTGACCGTTCCAGTGCTGCTTCGCATCACCGAGGCGTTCGGGGTCGACACCGAGTTCTTCGCCAACAACGACACCAGCCGCCTGGTCGCCGACGTGCGCGAAGCGCTGCTCGACGAGTCGCTCGGCATCGAGGCGACCACCAGCGAGCTCAACGAGCTGGCCACCAACCTGCCGACCATCGCGCAGGCCCTGGTGCGGCTGCACCGCAGCTACCGGGCGGCGGTGGAGAGCACGGCCGCGCTGGTCACCGAGAACGGCACGGGCCCGCACGGCAGCGCCGCCGCGCCCCTGCCCCACGAGGAGGTCCGCGACTTCTTCTACGAGCGCGAGAACTACGTCGCCGAGCTGGACGAACGCGCCGAGCGGATGGCCGAGGACATCGGCCTGCGCCGCGGCGGCGTTCACAAGACTTTGCAGGACCGGCTCGCCGACCACTACGGCGTGCAGGTGACCACCGAGGGCATCAACGAGGCCGCGGGCGAGCAGCACCGCTACTCCCCCGACTCGAAGATCCTGCGGCTCGCGCCGAGCCTGCGCGTGGGCCAGCGGGCGTTCCGGATGGCTTCGCAGATCGCGTTGCTGGAGTACGACGACCTGATCACCGAACTGGCCGACTCGTGGGCGTTCTCCGGCCCGGCCGCGCGGTCGCTGGCGCGGGTGGGCCTTGCGAACTACTTCGCAGGCGCGCTGATCCTGCCCTACGGCCCGTTCCTGTCCATGGCGGAGAGCTTCCGCTACGACATCGAGCGGCTGTGCGACCACTTCGGCGTCGGGTTCGAGACGGTGTGCCACCGGCTGTCCACCCTGCAGCGGCCCAAGCGGCGCGGCGTGCCGTTCTCGTTCGTGCGGGTGGACCGCGCGGGCAACATGTCGAAGCGGCAGTCCGCGGCGGGCTTCCACTTCTCCCGGGTCGGCGGGTCGTGCCCGCTGTGGAACGTCTACGAGGCGTTCAGCTCGCCGGGCAAGATCCTCACCCAGATCGCGACGCTGCCGGACGGCAAGAGCTACTTCTGGATCGCGCGGACCGTGTCGCGCAACATCGGCGGCTACGGCAGCCCGGGCAAGATGTTCAGCGTCGGACTCGGCTGCGAACTCCGGCACGCAGGGCGGCTCATCTACTCGACCGGTCTGGACCTGGACGTCAAGGCGGCCGCGACGCCGATCGGCATGGGCTGCAAGGTGTGCGAACGGCCGGCCTGCCCGCAGCGCGCGTTCCCGACGATCGGCAAGCAGCTCACGGTCGACGAGAACACCAGCACCTTCGTCCCGTACCCGGCGGTGCCCAAGGGATAGCGTGGGCGCATGACGACGCTCTTCCGGATCCTGGCCGTCAGCGGGAGCACGCGGGCGGGCTCGACCAACTCGGCGATGCTCGCCACCGCGCAGGCGATCGCGCCGGAGGGCGCGGTCGTCGAGGTCTACGACGGGCTCCGGTCGTTGCCGCACTTCGATCCGGACGACGACCGGGACCCGCTCCCGGACGCCGTCGCCGACCTCCGCGGACAGCTCAAGGAAGCGGACGCGGTGCTGTTCTGCACACCGGAGTACGCGGGCGCGCTGCCCGGGTCGTTCAAGAACCTGCTCGACTGGGCGGTCGGTTCGGACGCGATGGGCGGCAAGCCGGTGGCGTGGATCAACGTGTCGTCGTCGGTCACCGGCGCCGCCGGGGCGCACGAGTCCTTGCGGACCGTGCTCGGCTACCTGGGCACGCGGATCGTCGAGGAGGCCTGCGTGCACATTCCCGTGCCGCGCGAGGCGATCGGGGCGGACGGTCTCGTCGGCGACGAGGCCATCCGGGAGCGGGTGCGCGCGGCGCTGACCGCACTCGCGACCCGCTGAACCCGGGCCGGCCCCTCGCCCACCGCCACCCTCAACGGAGCGGCTACGCGGCGCTAGCTTTGTTCAAGGGTCTTCTGCAGCGCCTTGTTCGCCTTGCGGGCCATGTCGGCGATGGCTTCGCGGCGTTCGGCGTCGGCTTCGTAGTCGGCGCGGCGGTCGCGCACGACACGCGCCGGGGAGCCGACCGCGATCCCGTAGTCCGGGATGTCGCCGCGCACCACGGCGTGTGCGCCGAGGACGCAACCACGGCCGACGCGCGTGCCGCGCAGCACCGAGACCTTCGTGCCGATCCAGGTGTCCGGCCCGATGCGCACCGGGGTCTTCACGATCCCCTGATCCTTGATCGGCAGGTTGATGTCGGTGGTGACGTGGTCGAAGTCACAGATGTAGACCCAGTCGGCCACCAGGGTGGCCGCGCCGAGCTCGATGTCGAGGTAGCAGTTGACGACGTTCTGGCGCCCGAAGACCGCCTTGTCGCCGATGCGCAGCGAACCCTCGTGGCAGCGGATCGCGTTGCCGTCGCCGATGTGGACCCAGCGCCCGATCTCCAGGCGGCCGTAACCGGGGCGGCAGTGGATCTCCACGTCCTTGCCGAGGAAGACCATGCCGCGCAGGATGATGTGCGGGTTCGCCAGCCGGAACTTGAGCAGGCGCCAGTACCGCACCAGGTACCAGGGCGTGTAGGCGCGGTTGCGCAGCACCCAGCGCAGCGAGTCGGCGGTCAGGAACTTCGCCTGACGAGGGTCGCGCCGGGCGCGGCGCCAGGCCTGCACCCGGGACAGCACCGGCGATCCCCACATGGACGTCATAGGTTGACAGTATGCCGACTCCGTTGATCATCGATACCGACCCGGGCGTGGACGACGCCTTCGCGATCGCGCTGGCCGCGCTGAGCGAGGACGTCGAACTGCTGGGGGTCACCACAGTCTTCGGCAACGTCCCGCTCGAGGCGACCACCCTGAACGCGCGCCGGGTCCTGGCGCTGTGCGGGCGCGCGGACGTCCCGGTCGCGGCCGGCGCCGCGCGGCCGCTGGTGCACGAGCAACTGCAGCGGGCCAGCCACGTGCACGGCTCGGACGGGCTGTCCGGGCGGTCGGCCGCGCTGCCCGAGCCGGACCGCGCGCTGGAGCCGGGCGGGGCGGTGAGCCTGCTGGTTTCCCTGCTAGAGGCGGCCGCGGAGCCGGTGACGATCGCGCCGATCGGGCCGCTCACGAACATCGCGCTGCTGCTCGCGGCGCACCCCGAGGTGCGGGAGAAGATCGCGCGCATCGTCGTCATGGGCGGCGGGCTGGCCGGCGGCAACACCACGGGCGCGGCGGAGTTCAACATCTGGAGCGACCCCGAGGCCGCGCGGCGGGTGCTGGTCGAGGAGCCGGTGCCGTGCGTGCTGGTGCCGATGGACCTGACCTACCGGTGCGCGGTGGACAGCGCGTGGCTGGGCAAGCTCGCCGCGTCCGGGCCGATCGGCGCCGCGCTGGAGGCGCTGACGCCGGACTACCTGGCGCACTACCGCAAGGCGCTCGGGTGGGACGGGATCGTGCTGCACGACGCGGTCGCGGTGGCGGAGGCGATCCGGCCCGGGATCCTGCGGACGGAGAGCTACCCGATCGACGTGGAGTGCTCGATGGGCCCCGCCCGCGGCGCGACGCTGGTCGACCGGCGGCGGCAGGCGCTGCGCGCGGACGCGGAAGGCGACGTCGCGCCGGGGCGCGTCGAGGTGGCCGTGGACACGGACCTGGACGGGCTGCGGGGCTTCATCCTGGAGCGGCTGGCTCGCGGCTGACGGCCGGTCGTCAACGGGCGAGCCTGGCCCTGGCCTCTTCGGTGAGCGGCGCGAAGAGATTGACCAGGTTGCCGTCGGGGTCGCGGAACAGCAGCGAGCGGTTGCCCCACGGCATCGTCGTCGGCTTCTGCACGATCTCGGGGACGACCGCCAGCGACGTCAGCCGTTCGTACGCCCGGTCCACGTCCTCGACGAGGAACTCGAGGATCGCGGAACGGTTCGACTCGGGCACGGCAGCCCCGGGGCTGAACAGCGACATCGTCTCGGCGCCGCCGATCGCGAGCGTGCTCGCGGAGCCGGGGAACTCGGCGAACTGCTCGGCGAGCCACCGCGCCCGGAGGCCGGTCACCTGCTCGTAGAACTCGGCAAGACGGGCGACGTCGCTGGTGATGACACGGACGGAGACGAGCTGCACGGTGGGTCCTTTCTGCGCTTCTCGGAGGAACACCGGCCACGCTAGGGGCGATAGTGGACAGGATCCGCCCGGTATTGCGAGGATCTTCGGGTGACCCGGCCGATCGCCCGCGTGCTGGCCCTGCTGGAGATCCTCCAGAGCGGCGGGACCCGGACCGTGGCCGAGCTCGCCGGGCGGCTCGACGTCGACGAGCGCACCGTCCGCCGCTACGTCGATCACCTCCGTGACCTCGACGTCCCGGTCCGCACGGTGCGCGGACGGCACGGCGGGTACCGGCTGTCGCCCGGCTACCGGATGCCCCCGCTGATGCTCACCGACGAGGAGGCGCTCGCCGTCCTGCTCGGTCTGGTCGCGGGGCGGCGGGCCGGCCTGATCACCACGTCGGTCGCGGCCGCCGAGAGCGCGGTCGCGAAGATCCGGCGGGTGCTGCCCGACGCCGTCGGGCGGCGGCTCGACGCGCTGCTGGAGATCGCCGGCTTCACCGCGCCCCCACGGCCGGCGCTCACGGCGGAGGCCGGGGTGCTGCTCACCGTGGCGGAGGCAGCGCGGGATCGCCGGCCGGTCGAAATCGCTTACACCGCGGGCCATGGCGGCGCCAGCGAACGCGTCGTCCACCCGTACGGGGTGGTGGCGCACTCCGGGCGGTGGTACCTGAGCGGCTTCGACTCGGCCAGCGGGCAGGTGCGCACGTTCCGGGTCGACCGGATCAGGACTGTGGAAATCGCCGCGGGAACGTTCGACGTGCCGGCGGGGTTCGATCCCGCCGAGCGGGTGCTCAGCGCCCTCGCCGAGACGCCGTACGAGCACGAGGTGTCCGTGCGGATCCGGTCGACGCCCGAGCGGATCCGCTCCGTCTTCCCGCCGTCCGTCGCGTCGCTGGAGACGATCACCGGCGGCGATCCCTGGGTGCGGGCGCGGATCCGGGCTCAGCGACTCGACTGGATACCGCCCCTGCTCGCGGCGCTCGATCAGCCGTTCGTCATCGAGCAGCCCAGCGCACTCCGCGACCTGGTCCGGGCACTGGCGGATCGGCTGGCCCGCCACGCCGGCGCGCGAGCGGACGACTGATCACCAGGGGTGCGCGGGGTGCGGGATGCGCACGGCGGCCAGGCGCTTGTTGCGTGCGGAAGCGCTTTCCCCGACCTTGGACACGCTCGTGCAGCGCGGGTAGGTCAGGCCGGGGTCCGGGTCGAGGATCTTCTCGCACGTGACGGAGTGCTCCTCCGCGCCGAGGAAGAACCGCAGGCTCGTGCCCGGCCGCACCAGGACGTGGGAGAGCCGCACGTCGTGTTCGTCGCGGTCCTCGCCGAGGCCGAAGAACGGGTCGGCGTAGCGGACGCCGTCGGCCTCGAAGTGGTGCTCCGCGCCCTCCGCGTCGAGCGCCTCGGCGAGCACGCCGAGCGTCACGCTCGCCGGGATCACCAGCCGCCACCACTGCGGCGGCTTGCGGCCGGTCACGGTGACCTTCAGCTGGTAGACGGCCAGCTTCACGGTTTCCGCGAACGCCTGCAACTCGCGGCGCAACGCCGTGGCCTCGGGCTCCAGCGCGCCGGGCCCGCCCCGGTCGCGCACGTAGTGGTAGGCCTCCTCGACCCCGCTGCGTTCCCGCGCCGACAACGCGTACTCGGTGACCAGCCGCCGGCGCTCCGATTCGGACAGACCCGGACCGTCGTCCCACATCTCCAGCATCGCCGCCGCGTGCGGGCGCACGTTGCGGTACCCCAGGGCGACGTGCCAGGCCGGCAGCACCTCGTCGCCGAAGCCGGCGACCACCTCGATCGCCGCGACGCGTTCGACCGGGGACGCGAACTCCGCGGCGTGCAGCAGTTGCGCGGCGCCGTCGACCGGACGCCTGCCCTCGAACCAGCGCAGCGCCTGCCGCCAGGCCTCGTCGGCGGGCAGCGGCGCGAGACGGCTCAGCAGCTGGGCGGCGCGCAGCCCGGGCGTGACCGGTCGCGGTTCACGAGCGGCCCACTCGTCGAGCGCCCACTGGCCCAGCGGCGTCACCTTCCGGTCGGCGTCGAGGGCGCCGAACTCGGTCAGCACGTCCAGCGCCGCATCGAGGGGGAACAGGTCCGTGCCGCCGAAGCTGGACGCGACCGCGTCCCCGTCCTCGCTGCCCTTGAGCAGACGGTGCACCGAGAACACCAGGTCGTCGAGCAGCGGGCCGTTGGCCAGCGCGGTGAGCACCGCCCGGCACATCGCGAACGCCCCGCGACGGCGCGGATCGGCCGACTCGGCGCGCAGGACCGCGTCGAGCCCCTTGAGCCACAGCTGCGCCGGATCGTCATGCGGCGGGCGCGCGACCGCCTCCGCGACGCCGACCTCGATCAGGCCCGCGCCTTCCGCGGCCACCCACGGCCGGTGGATCGTGACGACGTCCGCGGCCGAGCGGACCTTCTCGCCGACCTCGACCCCGAGCACCCCGGCGACCGAGGGGACGTCGGCGGGACGCAGAACTCCTTTGGGGGTAACGGGTCTCCCGTCGCCGACCCAGCTCGCCAGCGCCCTCGTCCGGGACAGCGCTGGGCACTGACTCGCCAGTGTGGAGATTCCGGTACTCACCCGCAGGACTTTAGCGAGGGCGGTCCGTTACCCGGACGGGTGTTTCCGTCCACAGTAGAGTTGTCGATTTGTCGATCATGAGACGCAGGCTAAGCTCGGCCCGGTGAGCGATCTCAGCCTGACGGTCCTCGGTTCCGCCACGCCCTACGCCGAGCCGGGCAACCCGTGCTCCGGTTACCTGGTGTCCAGCGGCGAGACGCACGTGTGGCTCGATGCGGGCCCCGGCACGCTCGCCGAGCTGCGCCGCCACACCAGCCTGGACCGGCTCGCCGGCATCTGGATCTCGCACCTGCACGCCGACCACTGCGCCGACCTGCTCACCGCGTACTACGGCGCCCTGTTCGCGGACGTCGAGCTGCCCGCGCCGATCCCGCTGTTCGGCCCGCCCGGGATCGCCGACCGGCTGGCCGACTTCCTGACCAACGGACCGTCGCGCAGCCCGGTCGAGCGGGCTTTCGCCGTGCACGAGCTGTCCGACGGGCACCGGGCGGAGATCGGGCCGATGACGTTCACCACCGCGGCCGTCGAGCACGGCATGCCCGCGTTCGGCGTGCGCATCGAGACGGGCGCGGCTTCGCTGGCCTACTCCGGCGACAGCGCGCCCTGCCCCGCGGTGACCAGCCTGGCCAAGAACTGCGACGCGCTGCTGTGCGAGGCGGACGGCCCGGAGCCTTCGGAGGCGCACCACACCCCGGAGGACGCCGGCGAGGCCGCGGCCGGCGCGGGGGTGCGGCGGCTGATCGTCACGCACGTCGGGCCGTTCCTCACACCTGGCGACGCCGTCACCCGCGCGGCGGCGCGCTTCGAAGGGCCGGTCGCGTACGCGGCTCCCGGCGCCGTCTTCCACCTGCCCTAGATGTGTTGTTCGGGGACGTTGGTGATGGGCTGACACGCTGAGGATGATCTTGATATGGGTGAGGACCTCCGGGTTCGGTGTGGATTGCGAGATCAACGCCG
>NZ_JBEXTZ010000160.1:0-12393 GCF_040614195.1 Amycolatopsis sp. NPDC006125 | reverse complement strand
CCCGATCCACAGCCGATCTTTAGTCGCCGACCAGGGTTGTCAAGGCACGCTTTCCCGCCTTGACAAGCCTGCTCGGCGACTGAAACACAATCAGGCATCGGGGGCGGGGGTGGTCGTAAGGTGACCTTTCGAGCGCCGTGAGGCGCACCGCCCGCAGGGCGGAAAAGATCAAAAGAGTCCTCGCCGGACGGGCAGGCTCCGGGATGACCACCCAGCTACCTTGGGTTAGGGCACGGCGTTTCGCGCCGCTCTACCTGGGGCAATCTGGGCCGTGAGCATCGAGCTGCCTGAACCGCGTTCCCTGTGGGTGGACACCGCGCCGGCGCCGGACCGGGCCGGGCGGGATCTGCCCGCCGAGGCGGACGTCGTCGTCATCGGGGCCGGTATCGCGGGTCTCACCACCGCCTACGGGCTCGCTCGTGCCGGCAAGTCGGTGGTCGTCCTGGAGGCGGCCCAGGTCGCGTCGGGCGTGTCCGGTCACACCACCGCGAAGCTGTCCGCCCAGCACGCCCTCAAGTACGCCACCCTCACCTCCCGCAAGGGCAAGCCCGCCGCCACCAGGTACGGGCGTGCCCAGCTGGAGGCGATCGAGTGGGTGGCCCGCACGTCCTCCGAACTGGGCATCGACTGCGGCTTCCGCCGGCGGGACAGCTTCGTCTACTCCACCGACAGCTCCCAGCTCGGCAAGCTCCAGCAGGAGGCCGACGCAGCCGCCGAGGCCGGGCTGCCCGCGGACTTCGTCGAGCACGTCGACCTGCCGATCACCACCGTCGGCGCCGTCCGGTTCGTCGATCAGGCCCAGTTCCACCCGCGCCACTGGCTGCTCGGCCTCGCCGACCACATCGAGCGGCTCGGCGGGCGCATCGTCGAGCGGGTCCGGGCCCGCAAGCTCGACGAGCGGCCCTCGCCGACCGTGCACACCGACCGCGGCGAGGTAAAGGCCCGCGACGTCGTCGTGGCCACCCACTACCCGATCTTCGACCGCGGCCTGTACTGGGCGCGCCTCGACATCACCCGCGACCTGGTCGTCGCAGGCGAAGGGGAGGCGCCGCCCGGCATGTACCTGGACGCGGTGACCCACCGGTCCATCCGCGGCCACACCGAGGGCGACCGCCACTACGTCATCGTCGGCGGCGAGCACTACCGCACGGGCGAGCCGGTCGACGTCGAGGCCCGCTACCGGCGTCTCGCCGAGGCCGCCACCACCTTCGGCGTCACCAAGGCCACCCACCGCTGGTCCGCGCACGACATGACCACCCTCGACAACGTGCCCTACATCGGCCGCTACCACCCCGCCACCCACCACGTGTGGGTGGCGACCGGCTTCGGCCAGTGGGGCATGACCGGCGGCACCTCCGCCGGCCTCGTCCTGACCGAGCTGATCACGGGCGGCGACCACCCCGCCGCGAACCTCTACGACCCGAACCGCTTCGACCTGAAGTCCTCGGTCACCCTCGCCGAGGACGGGGCCAAGGTCGGCAAGCAGTACGTGACCGGGTACACCCGCGCCCTCACCTCCACCGCCGGCGACCTCGCCCCGGGGACCGCCAAGGTGTCGCGTCGCGGCGCCGACGTCGTCGCCTCCTACCGCGGCGAGGACGGGCAGCTGCGGGAGGTCAGCGCCCGCTGCACCCACCTCGGCTGCGTCGTCGCGTTCAACAACGCCGAGAAGACCTGGGACTGCGCATGCCACGGATCGCGATTCGCCACGGACGGCTCGGTGATCCAGGGCCCGGCGACCCGCCCGCTGCCGCCGGCCTGACCGTCGGCGTCGAGGAGGAGTTCCTGCTCCTCGACCCCGCCACCGGCGCGACCCTGCCGCGGGCGGCCGCGATCCTGGCCGCGGACCCGCCGCTGCCGCCCGGCGCCAAACTGCACCGCGAGCTGCGCGCCACCCAGGTCGAGACCGCGACCGGCGTGTGCACCGGCGCGCGGGAGCTGCGCGAACAGCTCGTCCGGAGCCGCAAGGCCCTCACCGACGCGGCCCGCGTGCACGGCGCGGTCGTCGCCTCCTGCGGCACCCCGGTCCTGTCCGGACCATCCACATCGGACAACCAGGACGGCCGGTTCGGTGACATCGACCGGATCTACCGCGGCATGGTCGCCGACTACGAGGCGTGCGGCTGCCACGTCCACGTCGGCGTGCCCGACCCGGAGACCGCGGTCGCGGTGATGAACCACCTGCGCCCGTGGCTGCCGACGCTGCTGGCGCTGTCGGTGAACTCGCCGTTCGACCACGGCCGCGACACCGGCTACGGCAGCTGGCGCATGGTGCAGCAGTCCCGCTTCCCCGGCGCCGGGATCCCGCCGCACTTCCCCGACCACGCGGCCTACCGCGCCGAGGTGCGGCGGCTGGTGGACTGCGGCGCGCTCGTCGACGAGTCCATGTCGTTCTGGCTCGTCCGGCCGTCCACGGCGTTCCCGACGCTGGAGTTCCGCGTCGCCGACGCGGCGTCCAGTGTGGACGAGGCGGTGCTGCAGGCCGTGCTGTCCCGCGCCCTGGTGCGGCGCGCGCTCGCCACGGACACCGCGCCGCCGGAGATGTCCGAGCAGGTCGGCGCGGCCGCGTTGTGGGCGGCGGCCCGGGACGGCATCGACGGCGAGGGAGTGCACCCGTTGCGTGCCTGCCGGGTGCCGGCCTGGGAACTGGTCGAGGAGCTCGTCGAGTTCGTCGCGCCCGCCCTGGACGAGACCGGGGACCGGGACCTGGTGGCGATCGTCCTGGAACGCCTGCGCTGCGAGGGCAGCGGCGCCCGTCGCCAGCGCAAGGCCGTCGCGGCGGGCCTGCCCGCCCTGCTCGCCACCCTCACCCACCAGGGTTGATAGCCGGCCGCCAGGGGTAACCGTGCGTCGTGACGACTGCCATGACGCTTTCGGCTGCCCTCCCGGCGGCCAGAGGACCGCTGTCGGAGGCCGTGATCGACGCACTCGGCCGCGACGAGCGCGGGGACTTCCCGGAGCTGCCGGAGACCGCCGACGCCGACCCGTTCGGCGAGGACCTGCAGCTCGCCCTGCACGTCTGCTACGAACTGCACTACCAGGGGTTCACCGGGGTCGACCCGGACTGGGAGTGGGACCCCGACCTGCTGCGCCTGCGTGCCGCCATGGAGCGGGTGTTCCTGGCCGCGCTGCGCGCGCACACGCCCGGCGGCGACGACGTCGAAGAGGCGCTCGCGCCGCTGCTCGTCGAGCCGGTCAACGGCGCCGGCCTGTCGCACTTCCTCGCCGCCGAGGGCACCTGGGACCAGGTCCGCGAGTATTTTGTGCTGCGCTCGATCTACCACCACAAGGAGGCCGATCCGCACGCGTGGGTGATCCCGCGGCTGCGTGGCAAGCCGAAGGCGGCGCTGGTGGCCGTGGAGTTCGACGAGTACGGCGGCGGCCGCGCCGACCAGGTGCACGCCCAGCTCTACGCGGACCTGCTCGACGGCGCCGGGCTGAACTCGCAGTACCTGCACTACCTGGAGCACGCCCCGGCGTGCATGCTCGCGGTGGTCAACATGATGTCGTTGTTCGGCCTGCACCGGCGGTTCCGCGCCGCGCTGGCCGGGCACTTCGCCGCCGCCGAGATCACCACCGCGCCGAGCGCCCAGCGCATGGAGAAGGCGTTGCGGCGCCTGGACGCCGACGAGCGCTGCCGGTACTTCTACACCGAGCACATCGAGGCCGACGCGGTGCACGAGCAGGTCATGCGCCGGGACGTCCTCGGCGGACTGCTGGCGACCGAACCGGGACTGGCGGGCGACATCGTGTTCGGCATCCAGGCCACGGACCTGGTGGAGCAGCGTTTCGCCGACCACGTGCTGGGCGCGTGGCAGCAGGGCCGCAGCGCGCTCCGCAAGCCCCTGTAGACAGCGGAGGAGCGGCGGACCTGTGGCCCGCCGCTCCTCGTCAGTTCCGCACGCGCTTGCGGTGGCTGGTGTCGCAGAAGGGGTACCGCTTGCTGCGGCGGCACGCGCACAACGCCACCATGAACCGGTCGGAGCGGGCGACCGTGCCGTCGGGCATCTCCAGCTCGACGGGCCCCTCCACGAGCACCGGCCCGCCGTCCACGAGCGTCACCTTGCGGGGTTCAGCGTTCCGTCCGGTCGGCACGGATCACCACCAGTTCCTCGTGTCGCTGGCCGGGCGCGATGAGCCCGGCGCGTTCCAGGAAGTCGGCGCGGCCGCGCAGCACCGGGCCGAACGGCTCGATCGCCCGCGCCACCACCGAGGTCTTCAAGCCGTTGTCCCGCAGCATTTCCACCGTTTGGCGGATTCCGCAGAGAGACGAATGGACCACCAGCATCGTCCCGCCGGGGGTGAGCAGGTCGTGGGCCCGGTCGCACAGGCAGTCCAGGTGCTTGCGCCCGTCCGCGCCCGCGTCCCAGGCCAGCGCGGCGCCGTCCGGGTCCTCGTCGGACTCGCACGGCACGTAGGGCGGGTTGGCCAGCACCACGTCGAACGGCGCGCCCTCGATGGTCTGCGAGAGGTCGCCGTGCCGGACCTCCACGGGCAGGCGGCGCACCCGCGTGTTGAACCGCGCGCTCAGCACGGCGGGCAGGTACCGGTCCACGGCGGTCACGCTCGCCGCTCCATTGCGGACCGCGGCGATCGCCAGCGCGCCGGTGCCGGTGCACACCTCGAGAACCCGCGCGCCGGCCGGCAGGCGCGCTTCCCGCATCGCGCGCATCAGCAGCCAGGTGTCCGCCTGCGGCCGGTACACCCCGGGAAGTCTCAGCAGTTTCACCTGTTGCAGGTACCACCGGCGGGAGAAGTCAAACTCCGCCCAGCAGACGGATGACGGCCCGCTCCAGCACCTCGCGGTCCTCGTCGCCGCGGACCCCGCCGATCCGGCGCACGGCGGAGGCGATGGTCTTGCCGTTCGCGTGCGCCTCCACGATGCGTGGATCTACATAGGACTTGCGGCAGACCGCCGGTGTGTTGCCCAGTTCCTCGGAAACCTGGCGCATCACCGCGGCCTGCGTGCGTTTCAGCCCGCGCTGGGACTTCACCTCGTCGGCGACGGCGAACGCGGTGGCGGCGAGGACGGTCGCGTTCCACGTCCGCAGGTCCTTGACGGTGAACTCGTCACCGACCATCTCCTTGAAGTGCTCGTTGATCTCGTCGGCGTGGACCTCGTGCCACCCGTTGGGTGTGCGGTAGACGAACAGGCGGTCGCTGCCGGTGCGCGACCTGCGCAACGCCTTGACCACGGCGGCCAGGTCGGGGTCGGTCAGCGTGATGTCGCGTTCGATCCCGCCCTTGGCCGGGTAGCAGAAGTTCAGTTCGTCCCGCTTCACGGTGACGTGCTCTCGCAGCAGCGTCGCGGCCCCGTAGGTGCCGTTGTTCTCGGCGTACTCCTCGCTGCCGACCCGGAACACGCCGCGGTCGATCATCCGCAGCGCGGCGGCCAGCACGCGCTCGCAACCCAGGCCCGGCCTGGCCAGGTCCTCGGCGATGTGCAGACGCCACTTCGGCAGCCGTTTCGCCAGTTCGACGACGCGTTCGTGCTTCTCCTCGTCCCGCGCCTGGCGCCAGCGGTCGTGGTAGCGGTACTGGCGGCGGCCGGCGTCGTCGGTGCCGACCGCCTGGATGTGGCCGTTCGGGTGGGGGCAGATCCACACGTCGCGCCACGCGGGCGGCACGGCGAGGCTCTTGATCCGCTGCAGGGTTTCCTCATCGCGGAGCGGCTCCCCCTCGGGGGTGAAATACCGGAAGCCGCGGCCGCTGCGCTGCCGCCGGATCCCGGGTTCGGAGAGCTTGCTCTTGCGCAGGCGCATCGGCGTCAGGTGATCCGGGTGCAGGCGCTGGTGACGGCGTCGAGGTCCGGGTAGGTGGAGTCCGGGATCGCGCCCAGGTGCCCGAGTGTGCTGTCGTCCGCGCCGTGCGCGGTCGCCTGCCGGATCAGCTCGGCCCGGTCGCACGGGAAGTCCACTTCGGACAGAAGGGTGCGGAGGCGGTCGGGGTCGGGCGTGGTCATGGTCGCCGGATACCCCCGGTCCACCCCGGCAAACGGCCGATCAGACCGGTCTGTCCGACGGTACCGAACACGGTTCTGCCGGGTTATCATCGGCGCGCCATGACCACCACCCTGCCAGCCGGTGCCCGTGAGCGGATCCTGGAGACCGCTTACCAGCTCTTCTCGCGCCGCGGCATCCGCGCGGTGGGGGTGGACGAGGTGATCGCGCGGTCGCAGGTCGCCAAGGCGACGCTGTACCGGCACTTCCCGTCCAAGGACGACCTCGTGCTGGCCTTCCTCGACCGGCGTGAGCAGCGGTGGACCGTGGGGCTCATCGAACGGCAGGCCCGCGCCCGCGGCGAGACGCCGGAGGACCGGCTGCTGGCGATCTTCGACGTGCTCGACGACTGGTTCCGCTCGCCGGCCGACTTCGACGCCTGCGCGTTCGTCAACGTCCTGCTCGAAATGGGCGCCGACCACCCGCTCGGCCAGGCCTGCATCCGGCACCTGGACACCATCCGCGGCATCGTGGCCGGCCTGGCCAGGGAGGCCGGCCTGGCCGAGCCGGAGGACCTCGCCCGCTCCTGGCACCTGCTCATGAAGGGCGCGATCGTCTCCGCCGCCGAAGGGGACGCCGACGCCGCCGTGCGGGCCCGGGAAATGGCGCGCGACCTGCTGGCCCGGCACCGGAAATAAGCCCGCGCCCGTCGTGGTTGCGACCGGTATGACAACCGATGGTCGTGGCCGGGTCCGGACCGAGCCGGGCACCAAGCGGGTACGGGCGGTCTTCGGCGGCCAGGTCGTCGCCGACACGCTGCGCCCGCTCATGGTGTGGGAAGTCCCGTACTACCCGGCCTACTACGTCCCGCGTGCGGACGTGCGCACCGAGTACCTGGTCGCCACGGGGGAGACGGCGCACTCGCCGAGCCGCGGCGACGCCGACGTGTTCACCGTCCGGGTGGGCGACCGCGAGGCGGCCGGCGCGGCGCTGGAGTACCAGGACTCGCCGCTGGACGCGCTCAAGGGGCACGTGCGGCTCGACTTCGCCGCGATGGACGCGTGGTTCGAGGAGGACGAGGAGATCTTCGTGCACCCCCGCGACCCGCGGACGCGCGTCGACATCCTCGCCAGCTCGCGGCACGTCCGCATCGAGATCGACGGCGTGACCGTGGCCGAGTCCCGCAGCCCGCGGCTGTTGTTCGAGACCGGCCTGCCGACGCGGTACTACCTGCCCAAGACCGACGTCCGGCTCGACCTGCTGGAGCCCAGCGACACGATCACCCGGTGCCCGTACAAGGGCGAGGCCTCGTACTACTCCGTCCGCGTCGGCGACCGGCTGCACGAGGACGTGGTCTGGTACTACCGGTCGCCGCTGCCGGAGAGCCAGAAGGTGCAGGGGCTGGTCGCCTTCTACGACGAGAAGGTCGACGTGTACCTGGACGGGGTGAAGCAGGAGCGGCCGAAGACGAAGTTCTAGTCTTCGGGGCATGTCCGACCGCTTGTACTTCCGCCAGCTGCTGTCCGGCCGCGACTTCGCGGTGGGCGACCCGGTGGCCACCCAGATGGTCAACTTCGCCTACCTGATCGGCGACCGGGAGACCAGGGAGGCGGTGGTCGTCGACCCGGCGTACGCGGTGGGGGACCTGCTCGACGTGCTGGCCGCCGACGACATGCGGCTGACCGGGGTGCTGGCGACGCACCACCACCCCGACCACGTCGGCGGCAGCATGATGGGCTTCACGCTGGCCGGCCTGCCCGAGCTGTTGGCCCGGGAGAGCGTGCCGGTGCACGTCAACCGCAACGAGACGGAGTGGGTCCAGCGGGTCACCGGCGTGTCGGCTACGGACCTGACGGGACACGACCACGACGACGTCGTCGAGGTCGGCGCGGTGTCGATCAGGCTGCTGCACACGCCCGGCCACACGCCGGGCAGCCAGTGCTTCCTGGTCGACGGCCGTCTCGTCGCCGGGGACACCCTGTTCCTGGAGGGCTGCGGCCGGACGGACTTCCCCGGCGGCGACGCCGAGGCGATGTACCACAGCCTCCGGTGGCTCGCGGACCTGCCGGGCGACCCGGTGGTCTACCCCGGGCACCAGTACTCGGCCGCGCCGTCGGCTTCGCTGTCGTCGGTGAAGGAGAACAACTTCGTCTACCGCCCCCGCAACCTCGACGAGTGGCGCACCATGTTCGGTGGCTAGGAGAGCCGGGGCGGCCTGCTCGGCGATGTGTTCGAGGAGGCGAGGGGCTTGGTCCGGGTCCGGGCCGTGGTCGGTGCCTGGCAACGCAGGCCCGCGGCTGGCCGGCCTCACCGATGCCCGGCGGCTAGAGGTACTCCCGCGCCACGCGCTCGGCGAGCCGCTCCAGCAGGGGCGCCGGTTCGGTCAGGCAGCGCTGCACGTCCGGCTCGATGTCCGTCAGCCCGTACGCCGCGGTGAAGCCCGCCGACCGGAGGGCCTCCGGCGACAGCGTGTTCCGCCCGGCCAGCGCCACCACCGGGATCCCGCGCTCGGCGGCCGCCGCGGCGATGCCAGCCGGGCCCTTGCCGCGCAGGGTCTGCTCGTCCAGGGAGCCCTCGCCGGTGATCAGCAGGTCCGCGCCCGGCAGCTTCTCGGTCAGCCCGGTCAGCTCCAGCACCACGTCGATGCCCGGCCGGAACGACGCCCCGAGCATCGCCAGCGCGTAACCCGTCCCGCCGGCCGCGCCCGCGCCCGGCACGTTCGCCACGTCGACCCCGGACCCCCGCACGACCCCCTCCAGCTGCCGCAACGCTGACTCCAGCAGCTCGACGTCCTCTGGCGAAGCGCCCTTTTGCGGCCCGTACACCGCCGCCGCGCCGTGCGGGCCCAACAGCGGGTTGTCGACGTCGCTCGCCACCAGCAGTTCGACCTCGCGCAGCCGCGGGTCCAGCCGGTCCAGGTCCACCCGCGCCAGGCGCTGCAACGCGGCCCCGCCGGGCGGCAGCTCCGCACCGTCGGCGTCCAGCAGCCGCGCGCCGAGCGCCCGCAGCAGCCCGGTCCCGCCGTCGGTGCTCGAACTTCCGCCGAGGCCCAGCACGAGCCGGGACGCACCGGCGTCCAGCGCGGCGCGCATCAGCTCGCCGACCCCGAGCGTCGTCGCGGTGAGCGGCGCCAGCTCGTCCAGCAACGCCAGCCCGGATACCGCCGCCAGCTCGATCACCGCCGTGCCGTCCCGGCGCGCGTAGCCCGTGTCGACCGGCTCGCCGACCGGTCCGCTCGCCCGCGCCGGCACGAACTCGAAGCCTGCGGCCACCGCGGCGGCCACCGTGCCATCGCCGCCGTCGGCGATCGGGCACTCCAGCACCTCGACCTCGGCCCGCCCGCGCCGCAGCCCGGCCGCGATCGCGGCGGCCACCGCGTCGGCGGGCAGCGTGCCCTTGAACTTGTCCGGCGCGACGACGACCCGCGTCACACCTGCGCCCCGTCGCCGTCCGGCGGGCCCTGCTTGACGCGCAGCAGCAGCAACGCGATCGCGGTGGCCAGCGCCAGGATCCCGAGCGGGGTCGCGACGGTGGTGCTCACGCCGATCACGCCGGGCACGATCAGCAACAGCAGCCCGACGACGAAGAACAGCAGCACGACGAACGCGCCCTTGCCCGGCCGCGGCAGTGGCGGCGGCTCCGGCGGCACGTAGTGCTCGTCGTCCCCGGAACCGGCCGGGTCGTCGCCCAGCACGGTGTCCTCCCACGGGGTGCCGCCACCGCGCCAGCTCGCCTCGGCGGCCGGTTTCTCCGGTTCGGCGGGCTTCTCCGGCTCAGCCGGTTCGGGCCGCGCGGGCGCCCGTTCGGCCTCGACGTCGTCGTCGATCAGGCCGACCCCCTCGGCCCGCAGGTCCGCGACGATCGCCGCGAATGTGGCGTCGACGTCCTCGGGGTCGGGTACGCGTGAGTTCATCGGGCCCCCACCTGCCCCGGGTCACGGACCGCTTCCACGAACTCGACACTACGCCGGAAGATGAGCGGCGCGTCGTGGTCCAGGGTCGCGACGTGGAAACTCTTCTCCAGCACCACTTCCGTCACGTCCCGGCTGCGCACGTTGTCCAGCACGATGCGCGCGTTCTCGGGTTCCACGACGTGGTCAACGAGCGAGTGCAGCAGGAGCAGCGGTTGGGTCACCAGCGGCAGGTCGGCCCGCACGAGCTTCCACAGCCGCGCCAGGCTCGCCGCCGCCCGCACCGGCACCCGGTCGTAGGCCAGTTCGGTGACGCCCGGCTTCGCGATGTCGTTGGCGACGCCCCGCGACCACGGCACCACCCGGGACAGCACGGGCAGCAGCTTGGTGTCCCAGCTCAGCCGCGTGACGGAGGGGTTGACCAGCACCAGCCCGGCGACCGCGCCCCCGTGCCGCTGCGCCAGCCGCAGCGCGAGCGTGCCGCCCATCGACTGGCCGAACACGAACACCGACTGGCAGCGTTCCCGCAGGTCCAGGAACTCGCGCTCGACCGCGCCGTACCACTCGGGCCAGCCGGTCTTGTTCATCTCCTGCCACGTCGTGCCGTGTCCCGGCAGGCGGGGCAGCCGCACGGTGAAGTCCCGCGCGGCGAGGTGCTCGGCCCAGCCCCGCAGGCTCTGCGGGGTGCCGGTGAAACCGTGGCACAGCAGCACCCCGACCTCGGCCGAACCGGTGTGCGCGAACGGTTCCGCACCGGCGAGCACAGGCATGGCATCCGCCCTTCTCCTCCAACGCGGCCCCATCGTCGCATGCCCCGGGCCGCTCCGGGAGCGCCCGTCGGACGACGTCCCCCGGCTGTGACCTCCCGCCCACTGCGGGTGCGGCCGTTGTGCGGTTGGACGGCGTTTCCTACTCTGGTTCCGGCAGGCTGTTCGGGCAGGTTGGAGGGCGTCCCGGTGCTTTACCGGTTGCTGAAGTACGTGCTGCTCGGGCCGTTGCTCCGGCTCCTGTGGCCCACGAAGGTGACCGGGGTGGAGAACGTCCCGGAGACCGGTGGCGCCATCCTCGCGAGCAACCACCTCGCGGTCGCCGACTCGTTCTTCATGCCGCTGCGCGTCAAGCGCCGCGTCACCTTCCCGGCGAAGCAGGAGTACTTCACCGAGAAGGGCGTCAAGGGCACCCTCAAGAAGTGGTTCTTCACCGGCGCGGGCCAGATCCCGATCGACCGCTCCGGCGGTTCGGCCGCGCAGGCCGCGCTGGACACCGCGATCCGGCTGCTGCGCGAGGGCAACCTGCTCGGCATCTACCCGGAGGGCACCCGCTCCCCGGACGGCCGCCTGTACAAGGGCAAGACGGGTGTCGCCCGTGTCGCGCTGGAGGCCGGTGTCCCGGTCGTCCCGGTCGCCATGATCGGCACCGACAAGGTCAACCCGATCGGCTCGAAGATGTGGATCCCGCGGCGGCTGGAGATCCGGTTCGGCAAGCCGCTGGACTTCTCGCGGTACGCGGGCCTGTCCGGCGACCGGTTCGTCGAGCGGTCCATCACCGACGAGATCATGTACGCGCTGATGGAGCTCTCCGGCCAGGAGTACGTGGACATCTACGCGGCGAAGGCCAAGGAGCTGATGGCCGCGGAGGCCGCCGGGGTGCGCGCGGTGGTGCCTGCGCAGAGTGGCCTGCCCGACGCCGACCGGGTACCGGAGACCAAGGCCGGTTGATCCCTGACTAAGGTGCCACGGTGCGTTTCTTCTACGACACCGAATTCATCGAGGACGGCGTGACGATCGACCTGGTGTCGATCGGTGTCGTGGATGAACGGGGACGCGAGTTCTACGCGGTCTCCACTGACTTCGACCCCGCCAAGGCCGGCCCGTGGGTGCGCGAGAACGTCCTGCCGAAGCTGCCTTCGCCTGCCGACAAGGCGTGGCGGAGCCGGGCCCAGATCCGGGCGGACCTGCTGGAGTTCTTCGGCCGCCCGCCGGGCGGGATCGAGCTGTGGGCCTGGTACGCGGCCTACGATCATGTCGCGCTGGCCCAGCTGTGGGGCACGATGCCCGAGTTGCCGCGCCAGCTGCCCCGGTTCACGCGCGACCTGCGGCAGCGGTGGGAGGACGTGGGCAAGCCCAAGCTGCCCCTGCCGCCGCAAAACGCGCACGACGCCCTCGCCGACGCACGCTTCAACCTGGAGCGGTGGCGCATCATCGACGAAGTGCGGCGACGCAAGGGCTACCCCGCCTGACGGCCACGCCGCAGCCGCGCTCGGCGACGCGGGCCGCTCCCCGGAGCCAGGCCGTAGCCGCGCCGGGCGACGCGGGCCGGCCACCCTCGGAGCCACCCCGCAGCCGCACTCGGCAACGCAGGCCGCCCCCGGAGCCACCCCACGAAAACCGCACCCGGCAACCCAGGCCACCAACCCCCCCGAGCCACCCCTCTCCCGCAACCCGATCCGCAGCCAAATCGGTTGCCGAGCCACCGGGTCAAGGCACGCTTTCCCGCCTTGACGCGGTGTCTCGGCAACCGAACACTGAAAGATCGGGTTCGGGA
>NZ_JBEXTZ010000159.1:0-12613 GCF_040614195.1 Amycolatopsis sp. NPDC006125 | reverse complement strand
AGCGCTTCGCCACCGGCACCCGCGCCGAGCGGGTGGCGCTGCTGACCGACCTGCGCGCCACCGCGCCCGGCCGCGCGCGCGAACTGGTCGAGGAAACCTGGGCCGACGAGCCGGCCGCCACCCGCGCCGCGTTCCTCGACACCCTGCGCACCGGCCTGTCCGGCGACGACGAGCCGCTGCTCGAACGCGCCCTCGACGACCGAGCCGCGACCGTCCGCGCCGCCGCCACCGCCCTGCTCGACCACCTGCCCGGCTCGGCCCGAGCCCAGCGCATGGCCGAGCGCGCCCGGCGGCTGCACCAGGGCCGCGGCGCCTTCGACCTGCCCGGCGAACCCGACGACGCGGCCCGCCGCGACGGCGTCACCGACCACCGCGAACCGGGTCTCGGCCGCGGCGCGTCCCGGCTGATCCAGATCCTCGCCGCCACCCCGCTGGCCGCCTGGGCCCCGGACTGGATCCCCGAGGCCGGCCACGACGTCCTCCTCGGCTGGACGAAAGCCGCGCTGCGCCAGCGCGACCAGCAGTGGCTCACCGCGCTGGCCCGGCACCAGCCGACCCCCGAGCTGATCGCCGCGCTCACCCCGGCGACCGCCGCGGAAATCCTCGGTGGCAGCCGGAAACTCGACGCCCGGTTCGGCGCGCTGCTCGCCGCCGCGCCCGGCCCGTGGCCCGCGGAGTTCTCCACCGAAATCGTCGCGCGGCTGCGCACCGCCAAGGCCGAGGCCGTGCTGCGGCTCGCCGCCCGCGCGATGGCCGAGCACCTGCACCCCGCCGCGCTCGCCGCCGTGGAGAACTGGCTGCTCGCCCTCGGCACCGACCACAAACCCACCGCGCGCACCCTGCGCGGCATCGCCCACGCGCTGACCATCCGAGCGACCATCCGGCAGGAGTTCACATGACCGACGTGCTGAGAGCACACGCCGAGCAGCAGCACGCCGACGAGCTGGCCGCCCTCGCGGCCGCCGACGACCGGCCCAAACCGCCCAACTGGAAGCTGTCGCCGTGGGCCGTCGCGACCTACGTGCTGGGCGGCGAGGCCCCGGACGGCACCCCGATCACGCCGAAGTACCTCGGCTCGCGCCGCCTCGTCGAGGTCGCGATCGCCACGCTCGCCACCGATCGCGCGCTGCTCCTGCTGGGCGTGCCCGGCACCGCGAAGACCTGGCTGTCCGAGCACCTCGCCGCGGCCATCTCCGGCGACTCCACCCAGCTGGTGCAGGGCACGTCCGGCACCGCCGAGGAGGCGATCCGCTACGGCTGGAACTACGCGCGCCTGCTCGCCGAGGGCCCCTCGCCCAAGGCGCTGGTCGCCAGCCCGGTGCTGCGCGCGATGGAGACCGGCGGCATCGCGCGGATCGAGGAGCTGACCCGCATCCCGTCCGACGTGCAGGACGCGCTGATCACGATCCTCAGCGAGAAGACCCTGCCGATCCCGGAGCTGGACAGCGAGGTGCAGGCGCTCGCCGGGTTCAACGTGATCGCCACGGCCAACGACCGCGACCGCGGCGTGAACGACCTGTCCGCCGCGCTGAAACGCCGCTTCAACGTCGTGGTGCTGCCGCTGCCCGACGACGCCGAGTCCGAAGTGGAGATCGTCCGCTTGCGGGTCGAGCAGCTGGGCCGGTCGCTGCAGCTGCCGGCCGGCGCGGAGAACGTGGACGAGATCCGCCGCGTGGTGACCGTGTTCCGCGAGCTGCGCGACGGGGTCACCACCGACGGGCGGACGAAGATCAAGTCGCCGTCAGGGACGCTGTCCACCGCTGAGGCGATCTCGGTGATGACGAACGGGATCGCGCTGGCGACGCACTTCGGCGACGGCGTGGTGCGGGCCGACGACGTGGCGGCCGGCCTGCACGGCGCGGTGGTCAAGGACCCGGTGCAGGACCGGATCGTGTGGCAGGAGTACCTGGAGACCGTGGTGCGCGAGCGCAAGCCGTGGTCCGACCTCTACCGCGCGTGCCGGGAACTGGTGTGAGCGTTCACGTCCTCGGCATCCGGCACCACGGGCCCGGTTCGGCCCGCGCGGTCGCCGACGCCCTGGACCGGCTCGACCCCGAGGTCGTGCTGATCGAGGGGCCGCCGGAGCTGGACTCCGTCGCCCCGCTCGCCGCGGCCGCGGGCATGCGCCCGCCGGTCGCCGGGCTGGTCTACGCCGCCGACCGCCCGGCGACGGCCGCGTTCTACCCGATGGCGGTGTTCTCCCCGGAGTGGGTGGCGCTGCGGTGGGCGCTGGAGCACGGCAGGCAGGTGCGGTTCCTCGACCTGCCCGCGAACGTCGCGCTGGTGCTGGAGGATGCCGAGGACCCGGACGCGGAACCGCCGATCGATCCCATCGCGACGCTGGCCGAAGCCGCCGGGTACGACGATCCGGAGCGCTGGTGGGAGGACGCGGTCGAACTGCGCTACCACGGGCTCGAGGTGTTCGACGCGCTGCTCGACGCCATGCGCGCGCTGCGCGAAGGGCACGTGCCGGACCTGCGCACGCAGCGGCGGGAAGCGGCGATGCGGAAGGTGCTGCGGGCGGTCATCCGCGGCGGGGCAGGCACGATCGCGGTGGTGTGCGGCGCCTGGCACGCGCCGGTGCTGGTGCCCGCGGAGTTCCCGTCGCAGGCCGCGGACAACCGGCTGCTCAAGGGACTGCGCACGACGAAGGTCGCGGCGACCTGGGTGCCGTGGACGTCGTCGCGGCTGGCCAGGGCCAGCGGCTACGGCGCGGGCATCTCCTCCCCCGGCTGGTACCACCACCTGTTCACCACCGCGCACGACGAGGCGGTGGGCCGATGGATGGTGCGGGTGGCGCATCTGCTGCGCCGCGAGCAGCACGACGTGTCCCCGGCCGCGGTCATCGAAGGCGTCCGGCTCGCCGACGCGCTGGCCGTGCTGCGCAACCGCCCGCACCCCGGGCTGCCCGAGGTGCTGGAGGCCTGCCAGGCCGTCCTGTGTGGAGGGTCGGACATCCCGATGCGGCTGGTGGCCCGCAAGCTGCTGGTCGGCGACATCCTGGGGCGGGTGCCCGCCGAGACGCCGATGGTGCCACTGGCCAAGGACCTGGAGGCGACGCGGAAACGGTTGCGGCTCAAGCAGAGCGCGGCCGAGCAGCAGCTGGACCTGGACCTGCGCACGCCGACCCACCTGGAGCGCAGCAAGCTGCTGCACCGGCTGCTGCTGCTCGGCGTGCGGTGGGGCGAGCCCGCGGAGACCGCGCGCACGCGGGGCACGTTCCGGGAGTCGTGGGTGCTGGAGTGGCGGCCGGACCTGGCGGTCGCGTTGATCGAGGCGAGCGGCTACGGCACGACCATCGACTCCGCGGCGACGGCGGTGGTGGCGCAGCGGGCCGCCGAGGCCGACATCGCCGAGCTGAGCGTCCTGGTCGAGGACACGCTCACCGCGGACCTGCCGGAAGCGCTGGCCGGGGTGCTCGCGGCGCTCGACGAGCGGGCCGCGCGCCAGCACGACACCACGCGGTTGATGGCGGCGGTGGAGCCGATGGCGCGCGTGCGCCGCTACGGCAACGTGCGCCGCGCGGACACCGAGCTGGTGCAGCGGGTGCTGAGCGGAGTGGTCACGCGCATCGCCGTCGGGCTGCCCGCCGCGTGCGCGGGTCTCGACGAGGACGCCGGCCGTGAGGTGCGGCAGCTGGTGGACGGTGTGCAGCGGGGCATCGGGCTGCTCGACCAGCAGGAGCTGCGGGAGGTCTGGTACGGCGCGCTGCGGACGGTGGCCGACCGGCTCGGCGTGCCGGGGCTGATCGCCGGGCGCGCGGTGCGGCTGCTGCTGGACGCCGGGCTGCTGGACGTGGCCGACGCCGCGGGCAGGCTGTCCCGGCAGCTCTCCGTCGCCGCGGACGCGACCCAGGCCGCGGGGTGGCTGGAGGGGTTCCTGTCCGGTGAGGCGGCGCTGCTGGTGCACGAGCCGGAGCTGCTGGAGATCGTCGACCGGTGGGCCACCGGGGTCGGCGAGGAGGTGTTCGACCACCTGCTTCCGTTGCTGCGCCGGACGTTCGCCGAGTTCAGCGCGCCGGAGCGGCGGGAGATCGGGCTGCGGGTGCGGCGGATCGACCGCGGCGAGGGCGCGGCCGGGGCGCGCGCGGCGGACGAGGACCTGGACCACGAGCGGGCGGCGCTGGTGGTGCCGCGGATCCTGGAGCTGCTGGGATGAGTGAACGGCTGCGGCGGTGGCGGATGATGCTCGGCGGGCAGGACGCCGACGGCACCGGCGTGTCGCTGTCCGGTGCGGACGCCCGGCGGGACGCCACGCTGGAAGCGTTGTACGACAAGGAAAAGGATCGCCGTGGCGGGCTCGGCGGGTCGTCCCCGCGGGTGGCGCGGTGGCTGGGCGACATCCGCGGCTACTTCCCCAGCTCGGTGGTGCAGGTGATGCAGCGCGACGCGATGGAGCGGCTGGGGCTGCGCCAGTTGCTGCTGGAGCCGGAGATGCTGGAGTCGGTGCAGCCGGACGTGCACCTGGTCGGCACGCTGCTGTCGCTCAACCGGGCCATTCCGGAGCGGTCGCGGGACACGGCGCGCGCGGTGGTGCGGAAGGTGGTCGAGGACCTGGAGAAGCGCCTGGCGCAGCCGACGCGGCAGGCGGTGGGCGGGGCGCTGCACCGGGCCAACCGCACGAACCGGCCGCGGCACGGCGACATCGACTGGAACCGCACGATCCTGGCGAACCTGAAGCACTACCAGCCCGAGCAGCGGACCGTCGTGCCGGAGCGGCTGGTGGGTTTCGGTCGGCGGCTGCCGAGCGTGTCCAGGCAGATCGTGCTGTGCCTGGACCAGAGCGGGTCGATGGCCGCCTCGGTGGTGTATGCGAGCGTGTTCGGGGCGGTGCTGGCGTCGATCCGGTCGCTGCGGACGCAGGTGATCGCGTTCGACACTGCGGTGGCGGACCTGACCGAGTCGGTGTCCGACCCGGTGGAGCTGCTGTTCGGGGTCCAGCTGGGCGGCGGCACCGACATCAACGCGGCGCTGGCGTACTGCCAGAACCGGATCGACGCCCCGCGCGACACGGTGCTGGTGCTGATCAGCGACCTCTTCGAGGGTGGTGACGAGAAGGAGATGCTGCAGCGCGCGCAGGCCCTGAAGGCGGACGGCGTGCAGGTGGTGTGCCTGCTCACCCTGAGCGACGACGGAGCGCCCGCCTACGACCACGAGAACGCGGCCGCGCTGGCGGCCCTGGGAATCCCCGCGTTCGCCTGCACGCCGGACCGTTTCCCCGACCTCATGGCGGCGGCCGTCCAGCGGCAGGACGTGGCCACCTGGGCGGCAGCGAACGACATCCCCACCGCGGCGGCGGAGGACTGATGAGGGGACGCGGCCAGCGAGGTTCGGCGACAGCCGCGAGCCGGCGGGCAGCCGCGGCCGAGGCAACCTAGGAGGCCTCACCAACCCCGCACGGGCCGGAGCGGAGACGCCAGCCACACCCGATTGCATGATCATGCATCGCCATGCATATACTGTTCCCGTGTCCAAGGTGCTCACCTCTCTGCCTGTCGGTGAACGTGTCGGGATCGCCTTCTCCGGAGGCCTCGACACGTCGGTAGCGGTCGCGTGGATGCGCGAGAAGGGGGCGGTCCCCTGCGCCTACACCGCTGACATCGGGCAGTACGACGAGCCCGACATCGCCTCCGTGCCGGGCCGCGCCAAGACCTACGGCGCGGAGATCGCCCGGCTCGTCGACTGCCGCGAGGCGCTCGTCGAGGAAGGGCTGGCCGCCCTGGCCTGCGGTGCCTTCCACATCCGCTCCGGCGGCCGCGTCTACTTCAACACCACCCCGCTCGGCCGCGCGGTCACCGGCACGCTGCTGGTGCGCGCGATGCTGGAGGACGACGTCCAGATCTGGGGCGACGGCTCCACCTTCAAGGGCAACGACATCGAGCGCTTCTACCGGTACGGCCTGCTCGCCAACCCGGCCCTGCGCATCTACAAGCCGTGGCTGGACGCCGACTTCGTCACCGAACTGGGCGGCCGCACCGAGATGTCGGAGTGGCTGACGGCCCGGAACCTGCCCTATCGTGCCAGCACCGAGAAGGCCTACTCGACCGACGCGAACATCTGGGGCGCGACCCACGAGGCCAAGGCGCTGGAGCACCTCGACGCCGGCATCGAGCTGGTCGAGCCGATCATGGGCGTCCGGTTCTGGGACCCCGAGGTCGAGATCCCCGCCGAGGACGTCACCATCGCCTTCGAGCAGGGCCGCCCGGTGCGCATCAACGGCAAGGAGTTCGCCACCGCCGTCGACCTGGTGCTCGAGGCCAACGCGATCGGCGGGCGGCACGGGCTGGGCATGTCCGACCAGATCGAGAACCGGATCATCGAGGCCAAGAGCCGCGGCATCTACGAGGCCCCGGGCATGGCGCTGCTGCACGCCGCCTACGAGCGGCTGCTCAACGCGATCCACAACGAGGACACGATCGCCAGCTACCACAACGAGGGCCGCCGCCTCGGCCGCCTCATGTACGAGGGCCGCTGGCTCGACCCGCAGTCGCTCATGCTGCGCGAGTCGCTGCAGCGGTGGGTCGGCACGGCGGTCACCGGCGAGGTCACGCTGCGGCTGCGGCGCGGCGAGGACTACTCGATCCTCGACACCACCGGCCCGTCGTTCAGCTACCACCCGGACAAGCTGTCGATGGAGCGCACCGAGGACGCGGCGTTCGGCCCGGTCGACCGCATCGGCCAGCTCACCATGCGCAACCTCGACATCGCCGACTCGCGCTCACGCCTGGAGCAGTACGCCGGCCTCGGCCTGGTCGGCACCGGCGACGTCCAGCAGCCGAAGCTGGTGGGCGCCGCCCAGGCTGCCTCGACGGGCCTGATCGGCGCCATGACCGAGGGCGGCGCCGAGGTGATCGCCTCCCGCGGCGGCGCCGCGGAGGACGTCGAGCTGCTCGACCACGCCGCGCTGGAAGCCGGCAACGACTGACGCTCCTGGAAAGGCGGGGCCCGCGCACTCCGCGCGGGCCCCGCCTTTCGTTTCACGTCAGGCGGACTTCGCCGCTTCGAGGATCAGGTCCGCGACCGCCGCCGGCTCGGAGACCGCCACCGCGTGCGAGGCGCCGTCGAGTTCGACGACCTTCCGCGCGCCCGCCCGCTCGGCCATGAACCGCTGCGCCGCCGCCGGGATGTTCTTGTCCGCAAGCGGGATCAGGAACCACGACGGGATGTCGCGCCACGCCGCGTTCGTCGCCTCCTGCGACAGGGCCACGTCACGCACCGGGCGCTGCGTCGCCGCCATCAGCGCGGCCTCGTCCGCCGGCACGTCGGCCGCGAACTGGCCGTGGAACTCGTCCGATCTGATCGACAGGTCGTTGCTGCCGTCGCCGAGCGGGACCGAGTCGAGCGTCCCGCCGAGCGTGCTGCCGGGGTACTTCCCGGACAGCCCGAGCGCCGACTCCCCCGCCTCCGGCGCGAACGCCGCGACGTAGACCAGGGCCTTGACCTGCGGGTTCCCCGCCGCGGCCTCCGTGGCGACCATGCCGCCGTATGAGTGGCCGGCCAGGACCACCGGGCCGTCGATCCCGGACAGCACCCGCCGCAGGTACTCGGCGTCGCCCGCCAGGCTGCGCAGCGGGTTCGCCACCGCCACGACCCGGCGCCCCTGCTCCCGCAGCCGGGCGATGACCCCGTTCCAGCTGGCCGACTCGGCGAACGCGCCGTGCACCAGGACCACCGTCTCAGTCATGTTCAACCCTCCAGTTGTGTCCAATTGAGTTGCGCACAACCGAACATAACAGAACCGGTTGGCGGACGACAGGGCTGGCGTGGAAGAATGCACTTTGAGATGAATAGTGCAATTACTCGGCGGATGGCCGCCACCGCAGCCCTGGTCACGACGGTGGCGCGACAGCTCACCGCCGAGCGGGGGCTGACCGGCTTCACCGTCGAGGAGGTGTGCGAGCGGGCCGGCATCTCACGCCGCACCTTCTTCAACTACTTCGCCACCAAGGACGACGCCGTCCTCGGCCGGTCCGCGCACCGGGACGATCACGACCTGGTCGAGGAGTTCCTGGCCGGAGGCGGCGACCTGCTCGGCGACCTGGTGCGGCTCACCGCGGGACGGTGGGTGCGCGCCGACATGACGGTCGAGAAGTGCCGCGAGGTCCAAGCCGCCGTCGAGCGGGAACCCCGCCTGCTCGCCAAGTTCTTCGAGTACCTGCTGCGCGACGAACAGTCCGATGTGGAGCTGGTCGAGCGCCGCGAGGGACTGCCCGCGGGCGACCTGCGGGCCGCCGCCGCGGTGCAGATCGTCGGCGCCCTCGCCGGCGCCTCGGTGCGCGAGTTCCTCCGCGAGGGCAACACGACCAGCTTCGGCGACCTCCTCACGCGCCGGCTCGCCGCCGCGCGCACCCTCCTGTCCCCCGACACCGAACGGACGCCATGACGACCACCGCGCCCGCCCCGCTGCTGCTGACCCAGCGGCGGATCTGGATCATCTTCAGCGCCCTCATCGCGGGCATGCTGCTGTCCAGCCTCGACCAGACGATCGTGGCGACCGCGATGCCGACCATCGTCGGCGACCTCGGCGGCGTCGAGCACCAGGTGTGGATCACCACCGCCTACCTGCTCGCGACCACGATCGTCATGCCGATCTACGGCAAGTTCGGCGACGTCCTCGGCCGCCGGCGGCTGTTCCTCGTCGCGATCGCGTTGTTCACCCTCGCCTCCGTGGGGTGCGCGTTCGCCACCGACTTCTGGGTGTTCGTGGTGTTCCGCGCGCTGCAGGGCTTCGGCGGCGGCGGGCTGATGATCCTGTCCCAGGCGATCATCGCGGACATCGTGCCGGCCAACGAGCGCGGCAAGTACCTGGGCCCGCTCGGCGGCGTGTTCGGGCTGTCGGCCGTCGGCGGCCCGCTGCTCGGCGGCTTCTTCGTCGACCACCTCAGCTGGCAGTGGGCGTTCTACATCAACATCCCGGTCGGCGTCGCGGCGTTCGTCATCGCGCTGGTCGCGCTGACGCTGCCGAGCAAGAAGGCGACCCAGCCCATCGACCTGGCCGGCGTGGTGTCCCTGTCGCTGGCCACCACCTGCCTGATCTTCTTCACCGACTTCGGGGGCGACAAGGACCATGGCTGGGCCGCGATGGAGACCTGGGCGTGGGGCCTGGGCCTGCTCGCGTCGGCGGTGGCCTTCGTCGTGGCCGAGAAGCGCGCCGCGGACCCGATCATCCCGCTGAGCCTGTTCCGCAACGGGATCTTCATCAACGCCACCGCGATCGGGCTCGCGCTGGGCCTCGGCATGTTCGCCGCCATCGGGTTCGTGCCCACGTTCCTGCAGATGTCCTCGGGCACCTCGGCGGCCGCGTCCGGCCTGTTGCTCCTGCCGATGATGGTCGGCCTGATCGGCACCTCGATCGTGTCCGGGTCGGCGATCACGAAGACCGGGCGGTACCGGATCCACCCGATCCTCGGCACGGTGATCACGGCCGTGGCGATGGTCCTGATGACCACGCTCGCCGCGGACACGCCGATCTGGCTGATCTGCGTGTACCTGTTCGTGTTCGGCGCCGGGCTCGGGCTGATCATGCAGGTCGTCGTGCTGGTGGTGCAGAACGCGGTGCCCGCGGCGATGATCGGCACCGCGACGAGCACGAACAACTACTTCCGCGAGGTCGGCGCGGCGCTCGGCACGGCGGTGTTCGGCACGATCTTCACCACGCGGCTGACGGAGAACCTCAACGGCGTCTTCACCGCGGCCGGCGCGTCGGCGGCGGACGCTTCGGCCGCCACCGCGACCCTCGACCCGGCCGTGCTGAACCAGCTCCCGGCACCGGTGCGCGACGGCGTGGTGACCGCCTACGCCGACGCACTCGCCCCGGTGTTCTGGTACCTGCTGCCGTTCATCGGGATCGCGTTCGCGTTGTCGCTGGTGCTGAAGCAGATCCCGCTCTCCGACGTGGCGGGACTGGTCGCCCGCGGTGAAGCCATCGGCGGCGAGGAGGCCGAACGCCTGGAGGCCGAGCAACGCCGCGCCTGACCCCCTCACGAGCGGCCGTCGAACACCGCACACAGACGGCGCTGGACTCGCCGAGGGCCGGCGCGAGGCGGCGATCGCGGGCTGTTCCGGGGGCGGACTTCGCGGGGTGGCTGTCCGAGGTGTACTGGGCCGCCTGCTCATGGACAGGAGGATCTCGTCGTGCGCGAGGTCTTCACGTGGTTCCGTGTTCACCGCGCTGCGAGGGAGGACGTGGCGCAGCGGACACTTTCCCGTGATGGTGATGTGATCTTCCCGTTATCTGTGCTAGCTTTCCGAACCGTTCGGCTGGGGGACCAACCGGAACACGGAAAGATCGCACATGAAACGCACGTTGCCGGCGGTGCTGCTCGCCGCTCCCCTGGTCCTGCTCAGCGCCACCGCCTGCGAGCCCGGGAGTTCCTGGGCCGCGCAGGCCTCCCGCAGTAGCCAGGCCGCCTCGTCCAGCGCGAGCCCCGCGCCCAGTACGACGAGCGCCGCGGCGAGCAGCACGACCAGCGCCCCGTCCAGCACACCCAGCACACCCAGTTCGTCCAGCGAGTCCAGCAGCACGACGCCCCGGAGCACGTCCGCCACCTCCGCCGCGAGCACCCCGGCGCCGGAGGAGACCTGCACCGACCCGGTGTTCACCACCAGCGACCCCGACGGCGGCTGGTCGAATGGCGGCTACTACGTGCACAACAACATGTGGAACCAGGACGAGGCGGGCCCGGAGACCCTGTACGCCTGCTCCTACGACAACTGGTACGTCGACTCCACCCAGCCCGACACCACGTCGGTGAAGACCTACCCGAACGTCCACAAGGACATCAACAACCTCGACGGCGCCCCGCTGTCGGACTACTCCACCATCACCTCCACCTTCGCCGGCCGCGGTCCCGCCACCGGGATCTACAACGTCGCCTACGACATCTGGCTCAACGGCGTCGGCCAGCAGCCCGGGGTCACCGAACTGATGGTGTGGACGGAGAACCACAACCAGGTGCCCTCCGGGGAGAAGGTCGCGACCTACACCGCGGGCGGCGTGACCTACGACGTCTGGTACGACGGCGACGACTACCTCGCCTTCGTCGCGCAGTCCACCCAGTACTCCGGCGCCATCGACATCAAGGCGATGATCGACTGGTCGGTCGGCCGCGGCTACATCCCGCCGAACCCGACCGTCAACCAGATCGGCTACGGCATCGAGTTCTGCTCCACCGGCGGCGTGCCTGCCCGCTTCACCGTCACCGACTTCTCCGTGACGATGAACTGATTCCGCTCTACGGTGGTCCCACCAACGCGGGGAGCACCGGATGAGTGCGGCAACCACGGACGCGCTGGCCGCGGGCCGGCTGGCGCTGGAACGCGCGGCGTGGGCCGAGGCGCACGCGCACTTCGCCACGGCGTCGGCGGCGGACACGCCCGAGGCCTGGGACGGTCTGAGCCGCGCGGCCTGGTGGCTGGGCGACGAGGCGGGCACGATCACCGCCCGCGAACGCGCCTACCGCGGCTACCGGGCCCGCGGCGACGACCGCGCGGCGGCGCGGATGGCGATGTGGCTGGCCTCGGACCACCTCGACTTCCGCGGTGACGACGCGCTCGCCGCGGCGTGGATCCGGCGCGGCCGCGCACTGGTCACCGGCGCCTGTCCCGAGCTGGGTTTCCTGGTCGTGCTCGAGGCGGACATGGCGCTGCTGGCGCACTTCGACCCGGTGACCGGCGAGCGGCTCGCGCGGGAGGCGCTGCACCTGGCCCGGAGCATCGCCGACACCGGCGTGGAGGTCGTCGCGCTCGCGGTGCTCGGGTGCGCGCTCGTCGCGTCCGGATCGATCGCCGAGGGACTCGGCTTCCTCGACGAGTCCGCGGCGCTGGCCGTCGGCGAGGACTTCGCCGAGGCCGTCGCCCCCGGCTGGGCGCTGTGCCACACGGTGTCGGCGTGCGCGGACGTCGGCGACTTCGCCCGCGCGGAGCAGTGGTGCCGGGCCCTGCACACCTGGTCGTCGGCGTGGCACGGCAGGCACTTCTTCGGCGCCTGCCGCACCGCCTACGGCGAGGTCCTCGCGACCGGCGGCGACTGGCGCTCGGCCGAGCAGGAACTCCTCGACGCGATGGCCGATTTGAGCACCACGCGGCCCGCGCTGGCCGGCCCGACCGCCGTCCGGCTGGGCCGCCTGCGGGTGCGGCAGGGCGACCTCACCGAGGCGCGGGCGCTGTTCGAGACCGCGTTGCCGCTGCCGCAGGCCATCGTCGCGCTCGGCGAACTGGACCTGGCTGCCGGCGACCCGACCGCGGCCGCCGACGCCGCCGACCGCGTGCTGCGGCGGCTCGACGAGGCCGGTGTCCTGGACCGCCTGCCCGCGCTGGAACTCCTCGCCCGCACACTGGCGGCCGCGGGCGACCACGAGGGCGCCGCGGCGGCGGCCGGGCGGCTGGAACAGCAGATCGAGCCGCTCGCCACGCCGTACATGCGCGGGCGGGGACGGCTCGTCCGCGCGCAGGTGCTCGTCGCGGGCGGCGAGCACGATCCCGCGCGGCGCGCCGCCGAGGACGCCCTCGACCTGTTCACCGCGTGCTCGGCCCCCTTCGAGGCGGCGCAGGCCCGGCTCGTCCTCGCCGAGGCCCTCGGCGCGCTCGGCCGTGCCGGGCAGGCGGCCGCGGCG
>NZ_JBEXTZ010000158.1:0-12944 GCF_040614195.1 Amycolatopsis sp. NPDC006125 | reverse complement strand
CGGCCAGCTGGCGGCGCACCCCGCGCAGGTGCGTGCGCCACCCGGGCTGGGTGACGACGTCGAGCGCGACCGCCTGCAGCAACCCGCTGACGTACATCGATTCGCCCTGTGCGCTGGCGAGGATGCGCTCGCGGGCCGCGCCGCGCGCGATGATCCCGGCGACCCGCACCGCCGGGGACACGCTCTTCGTCAGCGACCGCAGGTACACCACGTGCCCGCGGTCGTCCCGCGCGGCGAGCGGCACCACATCCGCCGCTATCCCGAAATCATGCGCCCAGTCGTCCTCGATCAGGAACGCGCCGTGCTCGCGGACCACGCCGAGGACCTCCTCGCCCAGCTCGGCGGGCCAGCGGGCGCCGGTCGGGTTGGCGAAGTTCGGCTGCGCGTAGAACGCCCTGGCCCCGGTGTGCCGGAACGCGCGGTCCAGCTCGTCCGGGTCCGGACCGCGCGGCCCGCTCGGCACGGGCACCACCCGCACCCCGGCCTGCGCGGCGGCGAGGATCGCGCCCCAGTACGTCGGCGACTCCAGCACCAGCGGCGCGCCGGCCCCGACGAGCCCCCGGAACGCGGCGCTGAGCCCGCTCTGGCTGCCCGGGAACACGACGACGTCGCCCGGCGCCGCCGGACCCAGCTCCGCGGCGAACCACGCCTGCAGCTCCGGCAACCCCGCTGCCGGCGGGCGGCTGACCGCGGAAGCGCCCCGCGCGGCGCGGGCGAACGCCGCCCGCACCAGCCGTTCCGGCAGCAGCTCCCGGTCCGGGTAACCGGAGTGCAACGCGATCACGTCGTTCGGCACCGTGCGCAGCGCGGTCGACACCCGCGGCACGCGGTGCGGCGGCGACCCGAGCGCCGCCGTCTGCCACCCGTAGTCGTTCGCGCGCGCCACTCGGACCGCGCGCACGAAGGTGCCGACACCGGGCCTGCTCTCCACGACGCCCTGGGCCGCGAGGGTCCGCAGCGCCTTCTGCACGGTCACCGGGCTCGCCGCGTACTCGGCGACGAGCGCGCGGGTGGACGGCAGCTTCGCGCCCGGTTCGGCGGTCGCGATCCACTCGCGCAGCCGAGCCACGATGCGAGAGCTGCTATCGTCGGACATGAGGCAGGATAGTAGCGCTACTCTCGCCGAGCGCCCGGTGCTACCGCCCGCGCGGGCCGGTCTCGGCTGGGGTCTGCTCGGGGTCACGGCGTTCTCGTTCACCGTCCCGTTCACCCGCGTCGCCGTCGGCGCCATGTCGCCGCTGTTCATCGGTTGCGGGCGGGCGGTCGTCGCCGCGCTGCTCGCCGCGGTCGCGCTCGTCTGCACCCGGCAACGCCTGCCGCGGGGCGTGCAGTGGTTCCGCCTCGCGATCGTCGCCGCGGGCGTGGTCGTCGGGTTCCCCGTGCTGACGTCGTTCGCGCTGACCACCGCCTCGGCCAGTCACAGCGCCGTCGTGATCGCGCTGCTGCCCGCCGCCACCGCGGTCATCGCCGTGCTGCGCGGGCGCGAACGGCCGGCGGCCCGCTTCTGGGTGGCAGCCGCCCTCGGCGCGGTCGCCGCGGTGGCGTTCGCGTCCCTGCAGGGCGGTTTCACCGGCCCGCGGTGGTCGGACCTGCTCCTCGTCGGGGCGGTGCTGGCCGCCGGGATCGGCTACGCGGAGGGTGGCCTGCTGGCCCGCGAACTCGGCGCGTGGCAGACGATCTCGTGGGCGCTCGTGTTGTCCGCGCCGCTGATGACCGCGCTCGCGGCCGTCGCCGCGTGGCAGCACCCGCCGACGGGCACCGCCGTGGACTGGGCCGCGTTCGCCTACCTCGGCGTGGTGAGCATGTTCCTCGGGTTCTTCGCGTGGTACCGGGGGCTCGCGATCGGCCCGATGGCGCGCGTGAGCCAGATCCAGCTGGTCCAGCCGGTGCTGACCATCTGCTGGGCGGTGCTGTTCCTCGGCGAGGCGATCACCTGGCCGACCGTGCTCGGCGGCCTCGCGGTGATCGCGTGCGCCGGGCTCGCCGTGCGCACCAGGCTGATCAGGCGAGCGTGACCTCCTCCGGCCGCCGGTCCGGCCGCAGCCCGCGCCACGACGGCGCCCGCAACCGACCGTCCGACGTCCACTGCCGGAACTCCACCTCGCCCACCAGTTCCGGCTCCACCCAGTGCGCGTTGCGGGCGTACTCGCGGGGCACCGGGCTGTCGAACGGGCTCGTGCGGCGGGCCAGCGGGCGCAGGCGGGCCTGCAGGTCGTCGAGCATGCGGTCGGTGAAGCCGGTGCCGACGTGTCCGGCGAAGCGCAGCCCGGTCTCGTCGTGCAGGCCGAGCAGCAGAGCGCCGAACGTGCCGGAGCGCCGTCCCTCGCCGGTGGTCCAGCCCGCGATCACCACCTCCTGCGTGCGGGTCAGCGGCGTCTTCACCCAGTCCGGCGACCGCACGCCGGGCTGGTAGACCGAGCCGAGCCGCTTCGACACCAGCCCCTCCAGGCCGACCTCGCGCGCCGCGCTCAGCAGCTCCGCACCCTCCACGTCGGACGCGAGGAAGTGCCGCCGCACCCGCACCTCCGGCCGGTCGATGCCCAGTCCCAGCAACCGTTCCCGGCGTTCCTCGTAGGGCAGGCCGGTGCAGTCCTGCGATCCCTCGCGCAGCAGGTCGAACGCGAAGAACACGACGGGCACCGAAGACAGCCGCGCCGGGGTGGGCACGGTCAGGTTCATCCGCTGTTGCAGGCGCCCGAAATCCGGCCTGCCGTCCTCGTCGAGCGCGACGACCTCGCCGTCGATCAGCAGCGTGCGCGGGTCGTGGCCGAGCACGGCCAGCTCCGGGTAGGTGCCGGTGACGTCACGCAGCCGCCGCGAGTAGAGCCGGACCTCGCCGCCGGACACCGCGGCCTGGCACCGCACCCCGTCGTACTTCCACTCGAACGCCCAGCCCTCGCTGTCCCGCACGGGTCCGGGAACGGCCAGCATGGGGGCGACGGGCTCGGGCAGCGGCATGCCCCCGATGCTGCGCCGGATCGTGGGCTTCCGCCAGTCGGCCACACCTCTTCGTGGGGACTTAGGTCACCACTTTCCCCGTTCGCCCCTTCGGAGGTATGCCCCGTCGCGGCCGCGGTGGACCGTTTCCGCTTTCCCGGCTGGGCAAGAAGGGCCCGCAAATCGACAACGCGTTGCTCCAGCTGCTCGCGCGGGCGATCGACGCGGGCACCAACGTCAACCGCACCGGGTTCGACGTGCCCCGCGCCGGCACCGGCCCGACCAAAGCGGCGGAGCGGGAGGCGCTGATCCCGGACACCCGAAACGACGAAAACCTCGCCGTCGCACAGATCCACGCCGGGTTCATCAACTTCCACAACCGCGTGATCGACCACTTCGCCGCGGATTCCGTGCCGAGCGCGCTGCTCTTCGAAAAGGCCCGCGGTGAAGTGGTGCGGCACTACCAGTGGATGTTGCGCGAGGACTACCTGCCGCGGATCGTGAACCCGATGATCGTCGACGACGTGTTCACCGACGGGCGCAAGTACTTCGACCCGCAGACCGCGGGCGGCCCGGCGACCATGCCGATCGAGTTCTCGGTCGCGGCGTTCCGCCTCGGGCACAGCATGGTGCGGGAAACCTATTCCTGGAACCGGATCTTCGAAGCCGGCTCCCCGCTGGGCATCGCGACGCTGTTCCAGCTGTTCACCTTCAGCGGCACCGCCGGGACCTCAGCCCCACCAACGACCCGGCCGACCTCCACGACCCGGACGCGGGCACGTTCCTGCGCCTGCCGTCCAACTGGATCGTGGACTGGCGGCGGCTGTTCGACTTCGGCCCGAACGGCGTGCCGAACCCGAAGAGCGTGCCGCTCAACCCGGCGCGGCGCATCGACACGCGGCTGGCGAACCCGCTGGACACCCTGCCGGCAGGCACTTTCGGCGGCTGGGAGGGCGGGCTCGCCGGCGACGACATCCAGCGGAACCTGGCCTACCGCAACCTGATCCGCGCGAACATGGTCGAGCCGGCCACCGGGCAGCAGATGGCCGAGTTCCTGGAGACGACCCCGCTGACCGCCGAGCAGATCCTGACCGGCGCCGGGGATGGTGCGGACCTGTCCACGCTGAGCCCGGAACTGCGTGACGAGCTGGTCGCCGACACGCCGCTGTGGTTCTACGTCCTGCGGGAGGCCGAGGTGCACGAGGGGCGCCTGAACGGGGTCGGCGGGCGCGAGCCGCCACTCGATCCTGAACGAACCGGGCCGGCAGCCCGCGCTCGGCGCGCGGCAGGGCAGCTTCACGATGGCCGACCTGCTGCTCTTCGCGGCAGGGGGGAAGCCGGAGAACCTCAACCCCCTCGGCGACAAGCCCTAACCGAGCAGGCCGCGCTGGTGCGCCAGGGAAACCGCCTCGGCGCGGCTCCCGGCGCCCAGCTTGGCCATCACACGCGACAGGTGCACGCTCGCGGTCTTCTCGCTGATGAACAGGCGCTCGCCGACCTGGCGGTTGGTCAGCCCGCCCGCGACCAGTTCCAGCACGGCCCGTTCGCGCGGGGTCAGCACGTCGTCGGCGGGTGCGGACGCGGCCGTCAGCCTGCCGCGCCGGGCCAGGTCCGCCACCGCGGACCGCAGCGGTTGCGCGCCCAGCTCGCCGGCGGCGTCGTGCACCAACCGGGCCTGCTCGGCCGCCGCGTCCCGCTCGCCGTGGGCCAGCAGCGCCGCGGCCCACCGCCATCGGGCGAGCAGCTGCCAGTACGGCAGGGGCGCGGCCTCGTCGACCGCGACCGCCCACGCGGCCGGGTCGTCCGCGCCACGCAAGCGGTTCAGCTCCGCGGCGAGCCGCGCGGTCGGCGCGCGCGTGTCCGGGCTGCGTTCCTCCAGCCGGACCTGCATCGGCGACACCAGCTCGCCGCAGGCGGCCAGCTCCTCGCCCTGGCCGACCAGCTCGGCGGCGTCCCCGCCGCGGCGCCGGACCTCCTCGGCGTGGTCGGCCAGCGCGGACACCCCGGTGACGACCGCCCACCGCATGTCGGCCAGGCTCGACCGGGTCAGCGCCCGCAGCTGCTCGATCACGGCCCGGACCTCCGCGACGGCCCGCCCGGCGTCGCCCTGCCACTGCGCGGCCTCGGCCAGCGCGATCCCCAACAGCACGCCGGTGCGCGCGTCGTCGCGCTGGTCGGCCAGCCGCGCCGCGAGGTCCTCGACCTCGGCGAACCGCCCCTGCGCGGCCAGGATCGGCGCGGAGTACGCCCCCACGCGGGCCCGAGCGAACCGCGGCGCTCCGGGCACCGCCGCGCGGTCCAGCGCGGTGTCCCAGTCGCCGAGCACGTACAGGTCGAACAGCTCGCTCGTGCGCGCATCGACGCCGACGTCGCTCCAGCCGAGCCCGGCCCGTTCCGCGCGCTGCCACACCCGCGCGGCCATCCGCGCCGCGCCAGGCAGCTCACCGCTCACCAGCAGGTTGCAGGTGACGTTGTGCAGCGCCCGCAGCTCGACCCGGACCGCGCCGATCTCGGCCGCGCGGTCCGCCGCGGCCAGGCCGAGGCGCGTGGACAGCTCGACGTTGCCCTGCCAGTCCTCGAACGCGGCGAGCGTGACCATCCCGTCGACCTCGACCTCGGGCGCCCCGGCCGCGCGCGCGTCGACGATGGCCTGCTGGACGTGGCCGCGCAGCTCGTCGACGTCGACGTCCGGCACGCCCCACACCCAGGCGCGAGCCCGCAGCGCGAGGACCCGGGCGCGGACGACGCTCGCCGGGCGGTCGCGCACCAGCTCCCACGCCTCGGCGACGGCCTTGGACACCTCGCCGCGGTGCAGGTCGAACGGGATCAACGCGATCGCCAGCTGGTGCCGCGTGTCGGCGGCCAGCTCGGGGTCGTCGAGCAGGTCCGCCTCGGTCACGGCGGAGCGGGCGTAGGTGACGGCGCGGTCGGCCTCGCCCGCCGCGTACGCCATCGCGGCCGCCGAGCGCAGCAGCGCCAGCTGGTCCCGTCCGCTGATCCGCTCCGGCTCGTCCACCGCCTCCCACAGCTGCAGCGCCTGCTCGAGGTGGTGCAGCGCGTCGCCCGGGGCCTGCATCCCGGCCGCCTGGTCCGCGGCCCGCACCGACGCGGCGAGCGCGGTCGGCAGGTCGTGGCTGCGGAAGCTGTGGTGCGCGAGCGCGGCCGCGGTGCCGTTCTCGGCGGCCAGGCGGGCGAACGCGGCGTGCAGGCGCACCCGCTCCCCGGGCAGCAGGTCGTCGTAGACCGCTTCGCGCAGCAGCGCGTGCCGGAACGCGTAGCCGTCCTCCGCGGCGACGAGGACGTTGTGCAGCACGGCCTCGCGCAACGCGGTCTCCAGGGTGTCCTCGTCCAGCCCGCAGACCGTGCGCAGGCTGGCGTGCGCGACGAGCTGCGCCGCGCCGGAGACCGCACGCGCCACGCGCTGCGCCTCGGGGCTGAGCCGTTCCACGCGGGCGAGCAGCAGTTCTGCCAGTCCCTCGGGCAGGTTCGCGCCGCGGCGCACCGCGGCCGTCAGCTCCTCGCAGAAGAACGGGTTGCCCTCGGAGCGTTCGGCGACGGTGCGCACGGTGGTGTCCGGCAACGCGCCTTCGGCGAGCGCCGAAACGAATGCGACGGCGTCGGCCGCGGCGAGCGGGGCCAGCTCGATCCGCGCCACCGAAGGCAGCCGGGACACCTCCGCCAGCAGCGGGCGCAGCGGGTGGCGGCGGTGCAGGTCGTCGGTGCGGTAGGTGGCGACCACCAGCAGCCGCTGGGTGTCCAGCCGGGACAGCAGGAACAACACGAGGTCCCTGGTCGAGGCGTCGGCCCAGTGCAGGTCCTCCAGCGCGAGCAGCACCGGGCCACGGGCGGCGAGGTCCACCAGCAGCGCGTGCACCGCGTCGAACAGCCGCAGCCGTTCCACCGTCTGGTCGGCGGGCTCCGGCTGGGCGAGACCGGGCAGCAGGCGCCCGAGCACCGGCCACTGTTGCGCCGCCTCCCGCTGCCCGCCCAGCGCCTCGGCGAAGGGCAGGTACGGCAACCCCGCTTCGCCGACGTCGAGACAACGCCCGGACAGCACGGTCATCCCGTCGGCCCCCGCGACCAGCTCACCGAGCAGCCGCGACTTGCCGACCCCGGCGTCACCGGCCAGGAGCACCGCCCCCGCCTGGCCCGCCCGGGCCCGGTCCAGCGCGGCACGCAGGGTGTCCAGCTCGGGTTCGCGGCCGATCAGCGGGATCGCGGTGTCGAGGCGAGGCACACCTCATGCTCCCACGGACGACGATCAGCGCGGGGGTCGTTCGTCGGCGAGGGCGGCGACCGAATCGGCCAGCCCGAAGCGGTCGCGCACCCGGCACAGGAAGTCCGGCTCGTCGAGGCGGACCAGCCGCGCGCGCCGGCTCGCCGCCTGCACGGTGATCCAGTCGCCCGGCTCCAGCACGCCCCGCAGCTGACCGTCGACGCTCACCGCGGCCTCCCCGGACTGCTCCAGCACCCGGATGCCGACCCGCTGCTGCGGCGCCAGCACCACGCTGCGGTTGAAGACCATGTGCGGCGCGACCGGCGTGAACACCAGCGCGTCCAGGCCGGGCGAGACGATCGGGCCGCCCGCGGAGAAGCTGTAGGCGGTCGAACCGGTCGAGGACGCCACGACGAACGCGTCGGTCGAGTAGACGGCGAACTGCCGCCCGTCGACGTAGACCGCGAGGCTGGCCTGCCGGTCGCGGGCCAGCTTCTCCACCACGATGTCGTTGAGCCCCAGCACGTCGAGCTGGATGCCGTCGCCGTCGGACGGGGCCCGCCGGGTGGTGGGCGGCGGCAGCGCCGGGCCGCGGCCGTAGCGCAGCATCGGCTCGATGCCCTTCGGGATGCTCAGCGGCCGCGACGCGCACATGGTGAGCGTCATCCGCGAGTCCTCCTGGAAGGCGCCGTCGTTGACCGCGTCCAGCGCGGCGACCACGTCCTCGGTGGCGACCTCGGTGAGGAACCCGACGCGGCCCACGTTCACGCCGAGCACCAGCGACCCGACCGGCGCCGCGACCCGCACCCCGCGCAGGAAGGTGCCGTCGCCGCCGACGGTGACGATCAGGTCCGGGTTGCCCGCGCGCTCGGCCTCCTCCTTGGCGTGCAGGCGGTGGCCGTCGAAGTCGTCCCACACGTCGATGTCGGTGCACGGGATGCCGCGGGCGGCCGCCCAGGCGCGGACCTCGCCCGCGGTGCGCCGCGCGGTCTCCTTGCCGCCGTGCACCACCAGGCCGATCCGGGAAACGGAAGCCATGTCCCTCCTCGCGACCGGAGGCACTCCACGTCGGCCTCCTCGGTACCAAGCTAGTACCGGCGGGTCAGGACGCGAGCGGCTCGGCGCCTTCGGGCACCGGAACGAGGGCGGGCTTGGGCAGTTCCGCGCAGCTCACGCGCAGTTCGGCCGGCCGCGGGGTGGCCCAGGTGCCCAGCATCAGGAAGGTGACGGACTCGCCGGGCCCGAGGTCGAGCGCGTCGGGCAGGCGGCGGGTGAGGGAGCGGTCGTAGCGGTCGCCGAAGTCGACCCGGACCCCGGTGGCGAGGACCGGGCCGGTGTTGGTCAAGCGGTACCACTGCTGCGGCTGGGCCTCGAGGCGGAACGCGGGCGCCGGCCCACCGCCGCGGCGGGGCCGGGCCGACCGGCGGCCGAACCAGAACGCCGTCGCCACGGCCAGGACCAGCACGGCCACCTCGATCATCAGTCGCACAACCAGCTGATCGTCCGTTCGGGGCAGTGCGCTACCCGGGGTGATCGAACCGTGATGTGACAAGCACGATCATCAATGTCCCGTCCACCAGGGATTCGGGCAGCGGCCACCCGGGGTGCTTAGCGTGTGCGCGCCTTTCCTCCCGAACCCCCGAAAAGGTGACGCATGACCGACCTCTCCCCCACCCGCCGTCAGGTCCTGATCGCCGGTGGCGCCGCGCTCGGCGCCGCCGCCTTCGCCGGCTGGGGCACCGCCTCCGCCAGCCCGGTGCGCGACCCGTTCACGCTCGGCGTCGCGTCCGGCGACCCGCTGCCCGACGGCGTCGTGCTGTGGACGCGGCTCGCGCCCGAACCGCTGGCCGCCGACGGCCTCGGCGGCATGCCGTCGAAGGTCGTGCCGGTCGAGTGGCAGGTCGCCGCCGACGAGCGGTTCCGGCACGTGGTGCGCGCGGGCGCCGAGATCGCGCGGCCGGAGTCGGCGCACACCGTGCACGCCGAGGTGTCCGGCCTGCGGCCCGGCGCCGAGTACTTCTACCGCTTCCGCGTCGGCAACGAGATCAGCCCGGTGGGCCGCACGAAGACGGCGCCGCGGCCGGGCGCGCGGCTGGACAAGTTCTCGTTCGCGTTCGCCAGCTGCCAGAACTACCCGGACGGCTTCTACACCGCGCACGCCCACCTCGCGCAGGAGGACCTGGACCTGGTGGCGTTCCTCGGCGACTACATCTACGAGGGCAACGGGCAGGGCAGCATCGGCCGCGGGCACACCCCGGCCGCGGAGACGTTCACCCTGGCCGACTACCGCGTCCGGCTGGCCCAGTACAAGGGCGACGCGGACCTGCAGGCCGCGCACGCCGCGTTCCCGTGGGCGCTCGTGTTCGACGACCACGAGGTGGAGAACAACTGGGCGGGCGACATCTCGCAGCCCGACACCGAGCCCGACCAGGACCCGGCCGTGTTCCGGCAGCGGCGGGCCCAGGCGTTCCAGGCGTACTGGGAGCACATGCCGCTGCGCCGCGCCCAGCGCCCGTCCGGGCCGGACATCCGCATCTTCCGCAGGCTCACCTTCGGCGACCTGGTGGACGTGCACCTGCTGGACACCCGCCAGTACCGCGACGACCAGGTCGCGGGCGACGCGCGGCTGGACCCGTCGCGCACGATCCTGGGCGCGCGGCAGAAGGAATGGCTGCTGCGCAACCTGTCCGGCCCGACCGCGCGGTGGAACGTCCTGGCGCAGCAGGTGTTCTTCTCCCAGCGCGACTTCACGTCCGGCACGGCCGACTCGTTCAGCGACGACGCCTGGGACAACTACTACGTGGAGCGCAACCTGGTGCGCTCGAAGCTGGCGCAGGCGAGCAACCCGGTGGTCATCACGGGCGACGTGCACGCCAACTACGTGGCCGACGTGAAGGCCGACTTCGAGGACCCGGCGTCGGCGACGGTCGCGACCGAGCTGGTGGGCACGTCGATCTCCTCCGGCGGCGACGGGACCGACCAGAACTCCGGTGACCGCGTGCAGCTCGCGGAGAACCCGCACATCAAGTTCATCAACCGCAAGCGCGGCTACGTGCGCAACACGATCACCCGGGACTCGTGGACCGCCGACTACCGCATCGTGGACTACGTGACGCGGCCCGGCGCACCCGTCCAGACGCGGGCGAGCTTCGTCATCGAAGCCGGCCGCGCGGGAGCGCAGCAGGTCTGACCGGGGTTCCTCACCCGCCGGTCTCCCGCAGCCGGCGGGTGAGGAACTCCCGCTCGGGCGCGTTCTCCGTCCGCCGCAAGGCTTCCTCGTAGGCGCGCGCCGCCTCCTCCCGCCGGTCCAGGCGGCGCAGCAGGTCCGCCCGGACCGCGTGGAACAGGTAGTACTCGGCCAGCCGCAAGCGCTCCACGAGTGCCAGCCCGGCCGCGGGACCGTCGACCTCCGCCACCGCCACGGCCCGGTGCAGGGCCGCCACCGGGGACGGCGCGACCGCCATCAGCTGGTCGTACAGCGCCACCACCTGCCGCCAGTCGGTGTCCGCCGCGGTCGGCGCGTCGCTGTGCACGGCGTTGATCGCGGCCTGGATCTGGTACGGCCCCGGGCGCCCGCGGCGCAGGCACCGGCGCACCAGGGCCTGTCCCTCGGCGATCAGCTCCCGGTCCCACCGGCTCCGGTCCTGGTCGGCCAGCAGCACCAGCTCCCCGCCCGGACCGGTGCGGGCGGCGCGGCGCGACTCGGTCAGCAGCATCAGCGCGAGCAGCCCCAGCACTTCCGGCTCGTCCGGCATCAGCCCGGCCAGCACCCGCGTCAGCCGAATCGCCTCGGCGCACAGGGCCGCGCGCCTGGCCGTGTAGCCCTCGTTGAACACCAGGTACAGCACCGCGAGCACGGCCCGCAGCCGGTCCGGCAGGTCCGCCTCGTCCGGCACCCGGTACGGGATGCGGGCGGCGCGGATCTTGCCCTTCGCGCGCACGATCCGCTGCGCCATCGTCTTCTCCGGCACCAGGAACGCCCGCGCGATCTCGGCGGTCGTCAGCCCGCCGAGCAGCCGCAGGGTGAGCGCGACCCGCGCGGCCGGGGCGAGCGCCGGGTGGCAGCACGTGAAGATCAGCCGGAGCCGTTCGTCGGGCACGGCGCCCTCCTCCACCGGATCGTTACGTGCGTGCAGCAGGGCCGCGTGGGCCTGCCGGTCGTCGCGGGTCGCCTCGCGCCGCAACCGGTCCACGGCGCGGTTGCGGGCCGTCGTGATGATCCAGCCCGCCGGGCTGGGCGGAACCCCGTCCTCGGGCCACCGCCGCACGGCCGTCGCGAACGCGTCCTGGACCGCCTCCTCGGCGATGTCGATGTCGCCGAAGACGCGGACCAGGACGGCCACCGCGCGCCCGTACTCCTCCCGGAAGACGCGGGCGATCTCGTCGGTCAACCGCAGGACCCGTCGACCACCGGCCGGACCTCGATGGGCAGTGTGGTCGCCGCCGTCAGCTTGCGGCCCCACTCCAGCGCCTCGTCCAGGTCCGCGGCCTGGATGATGGTGAACCCGCCGACGTGCTCCTTGCCCTCCAGGTAGGGCCCGTCGGTGACGAGCACGTCGTCGCCCCGCGCGTGCACGACGGTGGCGGTGCTCGGCGGGTGCAGGCCCGCGTTGAACACCCAGGCGCCCGCGGCCCGCAACTCCTCCTGGAACGCCGCCACCTTCTCCATGATCGGCTCGAGGAATTCCGGCGGGGGCGGCTCGCCGTCGGGCTGGTAGATCGTGAGCAGGTAGTGGGTCATGGTCCCTCCTCGGTTCGGTCTTCACCACCTACACGAACGACGACCCCGCGGATCGACACCTCAGCGAAATTGGCCCGGGCATCACTCAGTCGGGGTGCTGGACGGGTGAGGTGGTGTCGATCAGCGCACGCAGCGTCCGCTGGTACCGCTCGAAGGCGGCCCGGCCCTCGTCGGTGAGGGAGAGCCAGGTCCGCGGCCGCTTGCCCTCGTACCCCTTGACCACCTCGACGTACCCGGCCCGCTCCAGGGTGAGGATGTGCCGCGACAGCAACGAGTCGCTGACCTCGACTGTGTCGCGGAGCAACCCGAACGCGACGCGGTCGGCCGCGGCCAGCGCCGCCATGGCCGACAGCCGGACCGGCGCGTGGATGATCTCGTCGAGCTGGTGCCGGGGGTGGGCACCCGTCTTCCTGCCGCTCACCGGCGCGCGACCCGCCACGCCAGGACGATGAACGGCAGCGCGGGCAGCACTCCGGCCGGCACCGCCCACGGGGTGAAGCCCTCGGGGACGAGAAACTTGTCGAGCAGCATCGTGGGCACCGCGAGCCCGACGCTGGCCCAGACGGCCGCGTTCTCCAGCCGCGCGGCGGCCCGGTCGATCATCCGCAGCCGCAGGCCGATGAGGCCGGTGAGCACGACCACGACCAGCACCCCGGGCAGGACCAGGTCCCCGACGGCGGCCGGGGCGGCGATCAGCCCGATGTAGCAGGCCGCGGTGAACACGGCCATGACCGCCGTGGCGGCCACGTACCACCAGCGTTCCCGGCGGACCCGGCGGCCCACGCGGTCGATCGTGTCCAGCGCTTCTCGCGGATCCAGCTCATGGGGCGAGACCATGTGTCCACGCTGACATGCACCTGAATGACACTCAAGTACTTTCCGGTCGGTCTTTCCGTGCCCCCAGCCCGGAAAATGCGTTGACCGTGGCGCCTGCACCGAGGGACTCTGGGCGTACCGAAACTCCACGCGACGCCCGCCCGATCCGCTGCGCCCGGCTCCACACCGCGCGCTCCGGCCCGGTCGCCGGGGCGCGCGTGCGCGGGCCCGCTA